>NZ_DDBA01000075.1:0-41347 GCF_002333005.1 Empedobacter sp. UBA2044 | reverse complement strand
CGTCGAACAACGGTCGAAGAAACCTCGAAGGAAAGTAGGAGAAAAAATGTAGAATTCTATTTTTTCAACAATGGATATTGTGTTGTTATTTAATTGTGTTTTTAGAGAAAATTATTTCAGCATATTATTGTAAAAAATCTTTTCCTTTTTCACTCAATTGTTTAAAGTTAATTGCAGGAATAGTTGGATTCAATTTAGATTTGAAATTAGTCACACTTGGCGTTTCAAAAAAATCTAATTCGTACAAACCATCTTCCACGAATTGACAATCATCGGTTAAAATATAGATTTTAGGAAAACTTGGTTTTCGTTCTATTTTTACTTTTTTGATGTTATTTTGATCAGTAAAAACTTCTCCTTTCTTTGTGTTCGCCATTGTTTCTTATTTAGAGAACAAATTTCTTAATAAAATTGAATATTTAAAAAATCAATCCGTAATATTCAAAATATTTCTACCTTCGTTACAAATAAAACCACGTGAAATATACAATTCAAGCAATACTTTTGTTTTTTGTTTTAGGATTAACAAGTTGTTTACCAACCAAAACAGTTTCCGAAACTAAAGTTGTGACTTCAGAAATTAGCGATTTGTCGGGTAAATGGAATATAAATGATGGAGGAGATTACATTATTTTTGAAGATGCAACGAAAAAAATGGTAATGAAAACGGTTTGCGGAATTATTACGGCTGATTATACCAAAATAGATCAAGCTATAATTTTTAATCATTTAAAACAAGTGAATTCTGATTGCGAAATTCCTCAAAATTTGATTCAAAATTTGCAAAAAACTGCATATTTTAAAGTAAAATCATCAAATCAAATTACTTTTTATGATGAAGCTCATCAAGAAAAGTTAACTTTGAAATTAATAAAGTAAATCGCCTAGAAAAATATATTATGCTTAGCATAATTTTTTATTAAATTTGTCTAAATTTCTAATGTTGAAGAAAATTTTAAGTTATCCGTTATCTATAATCTTTTATATTTTTTATGGATTAACGTTGTTGGTAATGCATGTTGTGCAATGGTTGTGCTACAATTTGGGAGGTTATGCTGCTCATCACAAAAGTGTAAAAGTGATGAATGGTCTTTTGGTTTTTTGGACAAGAATTTTAGGTACAACGTATACCTATAAAGGAAGAGAAAATTTGAAACAAAATGTACCATTGATTTTTGTGAGTAATCACCAAAGTATGTATGATATTTCTCCGTTGGAATATGATTTGGCTGATTATCATCCTAAGTTTATTTCGAAAATAGAATTGGGAAAAGGAATTCCCAGTGTATCGTACAATTTAACGCATGGAGGTTCTGCATTAATCGATCGTAAGAACGGAAAACAAGCAATAGAGGAAATAAAAAAATTAGCGCAATACATTCAGAAAAATAATTATTCAGCTATTATTTTTCCAGAAGGTACAAGAAGCAAAAATGGAGTACCAAAGGCTTTCAAAGAAAATGGATTGAAAGTTTTGACGAAATATGCTAAAGACGCTTATGTTGTTCCCGTTACGCTAAATAATACGTGGGAAATAGAAAAGTGGGGTAAATTCCCGATGTATTTGGGCGCGAAAGTAACGATACAATACCATAAACCCTTAAAAGTGAGTGACTATAAGTTTGATGAAATATTCGAGCTTACCGAAAAAACTGTAAAAAGTAGTATAACCGCATAAAATAATTATATGTCAATAAATAATGTTCGCCTGGAAGTAATGCAATTTCTTGAGAAAGATATTGATGCTTATATGGACAAATTCTTAGTTCCAGCCGATAAAATTTGGCAACCAACAGATTTTTTACCGAATTCTCAAACAGATTCTTTTTTTGACGAAATCAAAGAATTACAAGAGCTTTCGAAAGATTTGCCAGATGATTTCTGGATTACATTGATTGGTGATACCATTACCGAGGAAGCTTTGCCAACCTACGAATCTTGGTTGATGCAAATGGACGGTGTGGTAGATGAAGAAGGAAATTACCTAGAAAATGGTTGGGCAAAATGGATTCGCCATTGGACAGGAGAGGAAAATCGTCACGGTGATGTTTTGAATAAATTTTTGTATTTATCAGGACGTATCAATATGCGCGAGGTTGAAGTAACAACGCAACATTTGATAAATGACGGTTTCGACATTGGAACAGCACACGATCCTTACAAAAACTTTGTTTACACAAGTTTTCAAGAATTAGCAACTTATGTATCGCACAATAATGTATCAGCAATTGCAAAAAAATACGGAGCGAAAAAATTATCGCGTATGTGTAAAATTATTGCAGGAGATGAAATGCGTCACCATTTAGCTTACACAGAGTTCGTTCGTCGTATCTTCGAAGCTGATCCTTCTGAAATGATGTTAGCTGTTCAACATATGTTCAAACTTAAAATTGTAATGCCAGCGCATTTCTTAAGAGCTTCTGGTGAAGAAAGAGGAACTTTGTTTGATGCGTTTTCAGATGCAGCGCAACGCATTAATGTGTACACAGCGTTTGATTACATCGATATTATGCGAAAATTAATTGAAGCTTGGCAATTAGATAAAATCTCTGGATTGAATGCTGAGGCTGAAAAAGCAAGAGATTATATCATGAAATTCCCAGATAGAATGGATAGAATTTCGCAACGTATTGTAATTCCTGAAGTAGGACCACAATTCAAGTGGTTAGTTCCTGCGACAGCTAAATAGAAAATCAATTTTATTAAGATGTATATCAAGATTGTTTTACTTTTTCTATTTATAATTTCATGTTCAAATATTGATAGGTTAAATTATCCATCTAATATTAATGAAATTAAAGAAGTTATATTAGAAAGACCTGATAGTAATTCAAATGGAAAATTTTCAGAAATAAAACAATTAAATGACAATCAGATAAAACAACTTTTAGTTATTTTAAATAAAGCTAAACAAATAGATTCTAAAAATTTTGATGAAGATTTTCAAATTATTTTTTCAACAGAGTCTGGAACTAAAAGAATTATGGTAAGGGGTAATAAAATTAAAAATTTTGATAGTAATAAAGTTTATCAAATACCGAATGTAGATTATTTGAATAATTTTTGAAAATCACATATAATCAAAATCATATAAAAAGAGGCAATTCAAAATCGAATTGCCTCTTTTTATTTAGTAACTTTAACCAACAAACAAATTATAAACAACTACTTATGGACGATTTTATTGCTGCCAGAAGTCAAATGGCGATGTCGCTTGCCTTTCACATTGTTTTTTCGTGTGTTGGAATGGTGATGCCGTTTATGATGGCAATCGCTCACTACAAATACCTCAAAACTAAAAACGAAATTTACAAAGGGTTAACCAAAGCTTGGAGTAAGGGAGTTGCAATTTTATTTGCTACGGGAGCAGTTTCTGGTACAATGCTTTCGTTTGAGTTAGGATTATTGTTTCCTAAATTTATGGAACACGCTGGACCAATTTTCGGAATGCCATTTTCGTTAGAAGGAACAGCTTTTTTTATTGAAGCCATTGCTTTAGGTTTTTTCCTTTATGGTTGGGACAAATTCAATAAATGGTTTCATTGGATTTGTGGTGTAATTGTAGGGATTAGTGGTTTAGCTTCAGGGATTTTGGTTGTTGCTGCAAATGCTTGGATGAATTCTCCGTCAGGTTTCGATTTTATAAATGGCGAATATTTAAACATAGATCCTGTAAAAGCTATGTTCAACGATGCGTGGTTTTCACAAGCGTTGCACATGACAATTGCAGCTTTTTGTGCGACTGGATTTGCGGTTGCGGGTTTACATGCTTATCTTATTTTGAAAGGTAAGAATGTAAATTTTCATCGCGAAGCATTCAAAATTAGTTCTGTTTTAGCGATTACAGCAGCAATGTTAGCACCTTTGAGTGGTGATATTTCGGCGAAAGATGTAGCAAAACGTCAACCGATTAAATTGGCTGCGATGGAAGCGCATTTCAAAACAGAAGAAAGTGCTTCATTTGTTTTGGGTGGAATAGTGGTCGAATCAAAAGAAGAGATTAAATATGCGATAAAAGTTCCGGGTGTATTGAGTTTCTTGGTTCATTCAGATTTCAAAACACCTGTAAAAGGTCTAGAAGAATTTCCGAAAGATGAATGGCCGCCTGTGGCAGTTGTACATTATGCTTTTCAGATTATGATAACATTCGGAATGTTGATGATGGGAATAGCTGTTATTTATTTGATTGCGCAATTTTTTAAGAAAGATTGGCGAACAAAACGCTGGTTTTATAAATTGTTTATGATTGCGACACCTTTCGGATACATCGCTTTAGAAGCAGGTTGGACGGTAACAGAAGTCGGTCGTCAACCGTGGATTATTTACGGAATTATGCGAACGGTAGATTCCATCACGCCAATGCCAGGAATACAATATTCGTTTTACATTTTCACGTTTGTATTCATTACATTGTCCATTATTTTAGTGTTCTTAATGAATCGACAAATACAAATGGTTGCGAAGCTTTACGATCCAGAAGATCCAAATTATAAACCAGAAAAACATTAAGTATGATTTACGTAGTAATAGCATTTTTGTGGGTTGCCATCTGTTTATATTTAATTTTAGGTGGAGCAGATTTCGGTGCTGGAATTGTCGAATTATTCTCTGAAAAGAGTTACAAAAAACGTACGCAGAAGATTATGTACAATTCGATTGGACCTATTTGGGAAGCAAATCATATGTGGTTAATCATTGCCATTGTAATTTTGTTTGTCGGTTTTCCTAAGGTTTATGCAGATGTTTCTAATTATTTACATATTCCGTTAGTGATTATGTTGTTAGGAATCATAGCGCGTGGAACATCGTTTACGTTTAGAAATTATGATGCAATCAATGATAAATGGCACAATCTGTACGATGTCATTTTTACCTATTCAAGTGTTGTGACGCCTTTGTTTTTGGGAATAATTGCAGGATCTATCGTTTCAGGAAGTATTGATGATAATGCATTTTCGTTTCAAGATGCATATATATTTTCGTGGCTAAGTTGGTTTAATTTTTCAGTTGGAATTTTTACTGTTGTGATTTGTGCTTTCTTGGCTTCGGTTTATTCAATTCAAACTGTTAAAAACGAAGAAGATAAAGTGATTTTAAGAAAACGTGCGAAGCTTTATACAGCTTTAATTTTTGTTGCTGGTGCATTGGTATTTGCAGTTTCACTTTGGAAAAACATTCCATTATTTAGTTGGATAACATCAGAAATTTACGGTTATATCGCAATTGCAATTGCTTCAATTTCGATTGTATTATTACTTTCAGCCTTAAATAAAGCGAAGGATTCTTTGTTGAAAGTTTACGCAGGAATTATTGTGATGATGATTTTATTTGCGGCAACTTATTCGCATTTTCCAAATTTGGTATTATTTAAAGATGGTTCAACATTATCTTTATTAACAGATTACGGTGCGTTGAGTACGATAAATATGTTAGCTTGGGCATTATTACTCGGCTCGATATTTATTTTACCATTCTTGTTTTACTTGATTTATTCATTCAATCAAAAACAAAAAATATAAATATCCGTTCCAAATTTTATTACAAACATACTTGTTTGTAATGTTTGTCAAGAAGATTTTATTACAAACACATCTGTTTACAATCAACTGAGTCCTCGGGATAGGATAAACATAGCTGTTTGTAATTAACCGAGCCTTAGAAAAGAACAAGTGAATTTGATAAATGAAATAAATCTATTTAAATCTTTAGAACAAGGATGATAAGAGAAGAGCCTTATTTCAATTCGAAATAAGGCTCTTTTATTTTAATTATGTTTTGCTTGCCATTCAGCAATTTCTTGCTCATTCAGCAAACAAGAGTTTAATTCTTGTGTAACTTTTTCTTTATCCAAACCTTGTCCAATGAAAACAAGTTCTATCATTCGATCTCCCCATTCTTTCGACCATTTGGCTTCAATCGTTTTTTGATTAAATTGATACGCTGCAAACTGAATTCTTTCGTCATATGGCATCGAGCACCACCAAGCCCCCGCAGGATCAATTCGGATACTACCACCAGCTTGACTCAAGAAAATAGCTTCATCAGGACGATTTGCTAACCAAAATAAACCTTTTGAACGGTAAATTGTTGCTGGAAAATTATCATTCAAATAGGTTAAAAAACGTTCTGCATGAAATGGAATTTTTTGTCTGTAAACAAAAGAAGTCATTCCATATTTTTCTTCCAAATGATCGTGGTGTTCGTGTGTACAATGTTCGCCACATTCTTGATCATGGTCGTGATGATGGTGATGGTGATGTTCCTCTTTTTCTTGCTCTTCTAATAATTTTACCCAGGCGTCTATATCCTGAATTTTTTCGAAATCGAATAGATTGGTATTCAAAATTTCAGTTAATTCAACGTGAGAAAAACTTGCAGGAATTATTTTAGCAGAAGGATTTAATTTTGTCACAAACGCTTCAATATTCATCAACGTTTCTTCTTCAACCAAATCCATTTTATTTAGAATAATCACATTCGAAAATTCAATTTGATCGATTAAAAGATTTACAATCGGACGATTATCGTCTCTATTTTCTGTGAAACCACGATCAAAAACATCTTCATCAGTTCCTAAATTTTTGAAGAAATTATAAGCGTCAACTACAGTTACCAACGTATCTAAACGCGCAACTTTTGGCAAATCAATTTTACCATCTGGCGAAACAAAATCCAATGACTGCGCAATAGGACCTGGATCAGAAATACCAGAACTTTCGATAACCAAATAATCATATTTCCCTGATTGTGCCAACTTCTCTATTTCTACGATCAAATCTTCTCGTAATTCACAACAAACGCAACCGTTGCTTAATTCAACCAATTTTTCATCCGTTTGAATTAAATCATTTTCGCGAGAAACCATTTGCGCATCAATATTTACTGCGCCCATATCGTTCACGATAACTGCTACTTTTAGTCCTTTTTTATTGTGTAATATATGATTAAGAAGTGTCGTTTTTCCGCTTCCAAGAAATCCAGAAAGTACCGTTACAGGTAGTCTATTTTTCATAATTTATGCTTAAAAATATGCTACAAAGTTACGTTTTTATCACGCAAATTTTTGTGTAGAATCATCTATAAATTTTATAATGTTCTGTTAAGAATTTAATAATAAATCACTGTTAGAAAGATTTCTTTTATTTTTGTTCAAAATCAAATAAAATAATGTTTGTTTATAGTGTTATCACGTCAATAATTATTTCAATCGTACTTGAAATTTACCTGTATTATAATTTTAAAAAATTCATTCAAAATAAGTATATTCTTTTCGGGAATATGCTTTTGTGGTTACTTGTTTTGGGTAATTTTGGATATAATCTAATCTTTTTTGATCGTAATGTTGGTCAAACGCAAACGACAATGTGGGCAACAGGTTTGTTTATGTTGTTTGGTTTTCCTCGAATTATTTTGGTTCTATTTTTCTTGGTTCAAGATATTTTTAGAGGCTTTGGGTGGCTATTTAATCGTGCAACAAATCATCAAACAAAAGAAGATTCTTATTTACCTTCTCGTCGAAAATTTGTAATGATTTCTGGATTAATAGTAGCTTCAATACCTTTTTTTAGTTTGATTTATGGAATGACTTTAGGAAAATATAATTTCAAGGTAATCAAGAAAAAATTGGCATATCAACGTTTACCAAAATCGTTTGATGGTTTCAAGATTTTACATATAACGGATATTCATTCGGGAAGTTTGGACAATCGTGAGAAAATAGAATATGCAGTGGATTTAATTAATCAACAAGAGTTTGATATACTATTGTTTACGGGTGATATTGTGAATAATTTTCATTGGGAAATGGACAAATGGTACGATGTTTTTTCTAAAATAAAACAAGCGCCGCACGGAAATTTTGCAGTGCTAGGAAATCATGATTATGGAGAATATTCGGATTGGAAAACGGAGGAAGAAAAGCAAGATAATTTTGAGAAAATTAAAGCGATTTTCCCTAAGATTGGAATGAAATTATTATTGAATGAAAACCGATTTATTACAAAGAATGGTGAAAAAATTGCATTGATTGGCGTTCAGAATTGGGGAACACGATTTAAGAAATTAGGTGATATTGATGCAGCTTCGAATTATGTAAATACAGAAGATTTTAAAATTGTGATGTCTCATGATCCTTCGCATTGGAATGAGATATTGAAAAATCATCCGAAACATTTTGACTTGACTTTGTCTGGACATACGCATGGAATGCAATTAGGAATTGAAGTTCCGAAAATTGGTTTGCGTTGGAGTCCGGCGCAATATGTGTATCCGCAATGGGCAGGTTTTTATGATTTTGAAGGAAAGATTATCAATGTAAATCGCGGATTTGGTTATCATTTTTACCCAGGAAGAGTAGGTGTTTGGCCAGAAATAACATTAATAGAGTTGAAATCAGTATAAAGTATTAGGAAAAAGCAATCAAAGTTTTTGATTGCTTTTTTGATGTATATCAATTCTGATAACAGATTTTTATCGGATTATTGTCATAAAAAAAGAAATAATATGAATGAAGAATTAATTCCTTTACAGGTTGTAAAAAATGAATCAGCTTTTCGTTTTGAGCTGAATGTAGACGGATACATCGCTTTTATAGATTATAAAGAAGAAGATGATATTATCAATTGATTCATACCGAAGTTCCTGAAGAATTAGGAGGAAAAGGCGTTGCTGCTGCTTTGGTTGAAAAAACATTGGTTTATTTGGAGGAACATAAAAATCCTTTGTTTCCGTATTGTCCTTATGTATATGCCTACATCAAGAAACATCCGGAATGGAAACGAATTGTTCATCCTAAATTCTCTAACTATAACGAATTGTAATCGGTTAACGAATGAGATTATTACAAGAAATGCGACCTTAATCAGGTCGCATTTCTTGTAATATTTTTGAAAAGCAATTTATTTAAGCTTTGTGATGATCATCATCGTGTGTATATGTTTGCTCAATTGCGACGTGTCCTTCCCATTTATCAACTGCAACAGTCGATAAAGCATTTCCAAGAACATTCGTCATCGAACGAGCCATATCACAGAAATGGTCGATTGGTAAAATCAATGCGATTCCTTCTGGTGGAATTCCAAACATCGAACAAGTTGCAACCACTACAATTAATGAAGCTCTTGGCACACCTGCAACACCTTTTGAAGTAAGCATTAAGACTAATAACATCAAAATTTGTTTCTCGATCGGCATGTGAATTCCATAAACCTGCGCGATAAATAGCGACGCGAACGTCATGTACATCATCGATCCATCTAAATTGAAGGAATATCCGAGCGGTAAAGTAAACGAAATAATTTTCTTTTGAGCCCCAAATTTTTCTAATTCTTCAACTAATTTTGGGAATACAGCTTCTGATGAAGTTGTAGAGAAAGCGATTAATAATGGCGCTTTGATGTGTCTTAATAAGTCGATTACTCGTTTTCCTAAGATGAAATATCCAACCAAAATTAAAACAGCCCAAAGAAGCAAAATACCAATTACGAAGGCGATTAAATATTTAACATAAAGTAAGAATATACCGAATCCGTACGTTGCAATAGCAGCAGAAATAGTTCCTAAAACTCCTAATGGCGCAGTCCACATTACATATCCAACCATGATTAAAACGATATGCGAAATTTTATCTAACGCTTTCGTAATCATTTCGCCTTCTTTTCCATAAGCTGCCATTGCGACACCAAAGAAAATAGAGAAAACAACGATTTGTAAGATTTCATTTGTTGCAAATGATTCGAAAACAGATTTAGGAATCATATGTGTAATGAAATGTTCTAATGTAAGCGAAGCTTGACCTTTTAATAAATCTTGAGCAGAACTTGAATCGATTTCAATATTCAATCCTTCTCCAGGTTTCATTACATTGATAACAATAGCACCAATCACCAAAGAAGTAAGTGAAGCTGTGATAAACCAACCCATTGCACGTCCACCAACACGTCCAACCATTTTCATATCACCCATTTTAGCAATACCAACTACTAATGTTGAGAAAACTAAAGGCGCAATAATCATCTGAATAAGACGAATAAAAATAGTACCAAGAAGTTTTATGTTAGTCGAAAATGTTTTAATAAATTCTGGCGAGGTATTATAATGTACATATCCTCCAAGCGCAACCCCGATAAGAAGGGCAATAATAATAGCTATAAAAAGTTTATTGTTTTTCATTATGCGATTTTAAACTTTTCCAAAACTACTATTTTTTAGCAAATTATTAAGAATATAAATCAATTTATACACCAAATAAAATATAAAACCCTTTGTATGTAGTATTTATAAAGGGTTTTCTTTATAGTGTATTGTGTACTATTCTGGCTGTTTGAACGGAATTTCTTGATTTAAAATCTCTTCAATTAATGTTGACATTGGCGCGTTAGAATTCTCGACAATCGAATAATCGATGGTTGTATTTTTATCAACCGAAAGTTTAATTAAATCTTTATTTGGAAATTTGATCGGATAAATACACAATTCAATGTCTTTATTTAGATTTTTTTTGTCTGCATAAAATAAATGAGCATAGAAAATTAATTGCAATTGTTTGGCTTTATCTTCTTTTTTGTAAACGGTTTCTATTTCTTCGGTTTTAACCGAAATATCTTTCGCATAACCAGTTTTGTAATCAATAATTCGAGTTTGATTATTGACAGAATCAATTCTATCAATCACCCCTTTCAGTTTTACAATTTTGCCATTTGTAAGTGTAAAATCAACTTCGAGCTTGCTCTCCAAAGCTCGAATAACAAATTCATTTTCTTTTGCAGTAGTTGTATCTTTAGACAAAACGCCATCTACAATTCGCTCTGCAATTTTATAAATCAAATAATTTGGTCCTTTATCTAAATGCCCATCTTTATATTCTTTGCTAAAATGTTTTTGTAAGGTTTTATCTTTTATTTTTTCGATATTTTTGAAATCATTTTCATGCAAAATATGTCCAATATAAGGCGTGTACAAATCCTCTAAAGCTCCGTGTACAATGTTTCCTAACGTTCTTGCGCTTACAATTTCTTCGGCTTCTTCGACTTCATTTACATTAAAAACACGTTGTTCATAAAAATCTAACGGATTGCGTAAATATGTCGAAAGTGAAGAAGGTGAAATTCCATATTCAGCCCAATTTTGAAGTTTAGCCATTGTTTCGTCAGTTTTAGGAACAATGATTTCTTTCAAAGGTTTTGTAACAAAACTTGGAGCAGCAAAAGTTTCTTTCACTTCGTGATTACTTTCAAATTTGATTTGAGCCAAAAAGCGAGATTTTTCTCCAGAACCCATTCCGTCAGCTTCGGTATCGTACACGAAATAAGCGTTTTTCGCACGCTGAATCAAACGATAAAAGTGATATGCATAAATCGAATCATTTTCGGTAAATGTATTCAATTTCATTTGTTTGCGAATGTCATACGGAATAAATGTATTGTTTTGTCGTCCCAAAGGCAAAATTTCGTCATTCACAGAAGTCATGATAATATTATCGAAATTCAATAAACGAGTTTCCAATAATCCCATCAATTGTAAACCTTTCAAAGGCTCTCCAATAAAGGAAATTGTCTCGGAAGAAACGATTTTATTGTACAATAAAAACAAGGTTCTGTAATCTTTGATATCATCAACACTCAACAAATTTTCGTGCAATTGATTGAAAACTTTTTTGAAAAAGAACAAATATTCTTTTGTCAACAAATCGTTCATCGAAGGATGATGCAGTAATTCGTCTGTCCAATTTTTTAGATGATGAATAAATTCAGTGATGCTTTTCGGAATATGAAAAATAGATTTAAAGATTGATTCTCTTAAGGCATTTTGAATCGAATTTTGAGAATTAAATATTCTATTTTGTAAACGAATATCACCGATTAATCTTCGACTTTCTTCTGTGCTAAAAAGAGATAATGTTTTATTTTCAAGAATTTGTAAGACATTTTTGAAATAAAACATGGTTCCTTTTCCTAACTTCTCCCGATTCATTTGCAACTCAAAAATTGATTTGAAAAATTGCGCTAACGGAACAGAACGTAACGGAATTCCCATCGAAATGTTGAGATGTGTGATATTTTCGGGCAACGAATTGAGAATTGCTGGTAAAATAGATTCATCAGCCAAAATCAACGCGGTATTTTTTATCTCATCTTCGTTGAGATTTCTAATTAAATCTGCAATATATTTTGCTTGTCCAACTTGTTTTGCAACACCAATTGTCTGTAAATTTTTTGGTCTCGAAAATTCATCAACCACCCAATTGATAGGTTTTATTTTTTCTATGTATTTTCTTAGAAAAGAACCAGCTTCTTGATTCGGATTTTCGTAATAATATTTATCTGCATCCCAATATAAAGTGGCTAATTTTTCTTTTTCTAATCGAAAAATTAGTGCTTGTTCTGCTTTTGTCAAGGCATTAAAACCAGCAAAAACATAATGTGAAGTTCTGTTTTCGACAATCTCTTCAACCTTTTCACTTGCGATTCTAAAAACCATCCCAGCATAACCTTCTTTCGAATCCAACAGATCTTGTTGTAATTGAAAATATAATTTTGAAACAATTCCCCAAAACGTTAAGTGATTTTGAATGATTTCATTTTTCCCAATCTCAATTTTTCCATCTCCCCATTGACTAATTCGTTCTACCGAAATCAAATAGTCTAAAACTTTATGCGCAGGTTGCAAAGAAGCATCGATATCATCGAAATCTTTCAAAACAGTTGGTCCCCATTTGATAAAATCTTCGAAAGAATCAGGCTTGTCAACGATTTTTTTATAGGCTTGATACGCTTTGAACCATAGATTAATTCCAGAAATAATTTCTAAACCAGAAAGTTCGCTCATCAATTCTTCGATACTTTTCATTTGTGGAAGAATGATATTTTGCGCTTGACGCTGAAATTCTTGTTTGAAGAATAACATGGGACGTTTTCCTGGTAAAACTAAAGTGGTGTTGATAAAGTTTTTTTGATTTTGGACTAAATCTTTTACAACATTTTCTATGAATTGAGCCATTTTGAAATTTTCTTTCGTTGAGTTGTTGTAAAAGTAAGGATTTTGAGAGACAATTCGTGGCGTTGAATTATTTTACTTCTTGAACTTTTTCTTGAAATAATTTTTCAAAAGTTTCAGTGATTTTATCCTCAGACATTTTTGTAGCAACAAAATATAATATGAATCCAAAAAATAACATCGGAATAGAAATTAAAGGTAAAAAATTATGAATTCCATTAGTAATAATTTGAAAAAGTGAGATTATAAAAAATAAAGTCACAATACTTATCCAAACAATGAAAAATATTGAAACAAAAGAGTTTAATTCTAAATTGTAAACAATAGTGGTTTTATTGTCGTTGGTATTGAAATGACCAATAATTTGAGGATTAAAACTATTTCGTCCGCTAATCGTTTTCATCAAATTGAAATGATCTTTATAAACTATCCCTTCAAATTCATATTTACTTTTAGAAAAACGAATTCTTTTTTCTTCTGTATTATCATTCAGTATTTTAAAAACTTCTTGATCAGAAAGATTTGTCGTTATTTGATATGTTTTATTTTTGAAAAGCATAAGTTAAATATATAAAAAAAGCGACTAAAAATATTTAGTCGCTAATATAATATTGAAAAAACAAATTCTTATTTAATCACTCCTAATTCTTTACCAACTTTTGTAAAAGCAGCAATTGTATGATCTAATTGCTCTTTTGTATGTGCAGCTGATAATTGTACACGAATACGTGCTTTGTCGCGAGGAACAACAGGGAAAAAGAATCCGATTACATAAACACCTTCATCTAATAATTTGTCTGCCATTACTTGAGATAATTTTGCATCATACAACATAACAGGTACAATTGCAGCATCACCTTCTGGAATATCAAAACCAGCAGCAACCATTTCTTTGCGGAAATATTCAGCATTCCACATTACTTTATCACGTAAAGTTGTGTCATTTTCTAACATTTCTAACACTTGCAAAGCAGCGCCAACGATTCCAGGAGCTAAAGAGTTAGAGAATAAATATGGACGAGATTTTTGACGTAACATTTCGATTACTTCTTTTTTACCAGAAGTAAATCCACCCATTGCACCACCTAAAGCTTTTCCTAAAGTAGATGTAATGATGTCTACACGTCCCATTACTTCGTTGTGCTCATGTGTTCCACGTCCAGTTTTTCCAATAAAACCAGTTGCGTGAGAATCATCAACCATTACCAAAGCATCGTATTTATCAGCTAAATCACAAACACCTTTTAAGTCTGCAACGATACCATCCATAGAGAAAACTCCGTCTGTTACAATAATTTTGAAACGATGATTTTTTTCTGAAGCTACAATTAATTGAGCCTCTAAATCAGCCATATTATTGTTTTTATAACGATAACGAGCAGCTTTACATAAACGAACACCATCAATAATAGAAGCGTGGTTTAATTCATCAGAAATAATAGCATCTTCTTCTGTAAACAAAGGCTCAAAAACACCACCATTTGCGTCAAAAGCAGCAGCATATAAAATCGTATCTTCCATTCCTAAGAAATTAGCGATTTTTTTCTCTAATTGTTTGTGTACATCTTGCGTACCACAAATAAAACGAACCGAAGACATTCCGTATCCGCGGTCATCTAACATTTTTTGAGAAGCTGAGATAACGTCTTTATTATCAGATAATCCTAAATAGTTGTTCGCACAAAAATTAAGTAATGTTTTACCATTTTCTAATGTAATTTCTGCACTTTGAGGAGAAGCAATGATGCGTTCTTTTTTGAATAATCCTTGTTCTTCTAAATCATTCAATTGCGTTTGTAAGTAGTTTTGAAATTTATCGCTATACATAATAAATCACTTTTTGTTTTGATATGTTTCATACAAATATAAATGTTTGCGGGCATATTTTTCGTATTTTTGTGAGACATAAAAAATAATAAACAGTGTTTCTAATCATCATATTTAGTTTTCAGTTCTATTTCTTAGCAAAATTTTTCAAAAAGGATAAATTAAAAACGGTTTTATCAGCAGTAGGATTATACATAGCGGGTGAGATTGCTTTTTCTTTTGTATTTGTTTTATTGTTTGCTTCAGGAATTATTGATATCGGTGTTAATTTTAATAGTTCATCTATGGATAATTTGATGGAAAATAGCCTTAAAATGAATAAATTTTTGGCCGAAAATTATGTGTCAATTGCTGTACAAGTCTTTTTATACATTGGTATCGGAATGTTTTATTACAATTCATTAAAGCGTAAATGGACATTGCAAATGTTAGAAGTCGAAATTGATAAACGTAAAGATGAAATTCTACAAAATTTAGAAGTTAATCAAAAAATAAATCCAGTAAAATTGGACGTTTATCCTCATTTTCACACTATTAATGAGAAAAACATTCATTTAGTTCAACCTTTGGCAAATGAGATTTGGAACGAATGTTACAAGGATTTGTTATCACAAGATCAAATCAATTATATGATTGATATGATGTATAATACTGATAAAGTAAACGAAGGAATTGTAAATGGAGATGTTTGGGAAATCCTGAAAATTGATAATGTTCCGTCTGGTTATTTGCATTACAAATTAGATGAAAATAATACTGTTTTCTTATCCAAAATTTACTTGAAAGAGTCTAATCAAACCAAAGGAATTGGACAATTGATGTTGAATAGAGTTGTAGATTATGCGCGAGAAAAAGGAGCAAAAGCTGTTCATTTAACGGTGAATAAACACAATGCGAAAGCAATTCGTTTTTATGAGAAAAATGGTTTCAAGAATATGGAATCAAAAACATTTGACATTGGAAATGGATATATTATGGATGATTATATTTATCAGAAATCCATTTAAAAATAAGGTTTTAATCAAAATATAAAGTCATTACGGTTTGTAATGGCTTTTTTATGTTGTAAACAAAGTGTCTAGAACCAAGCTGACTTAATTCGTAATGTCGTGAGGTTGATTTAGTTTTTAAAGTGATGAGAAGCTGAATTGAATTCAACTTGAAATTCTCCCTTAATTTATTATTGAAAATAGATCTTAATTTATCGAAGTTATATTGAACTTGTTTCAATATCGCATCTAGAGTTTAGAAATGTTAATTCTTAATATAAAACAAAAAGGACTTCAATAAGAAGTCCTTTTGTTATTTTTCTCTTTCGATTACGTATTTCACCATTGTTTCCAATGAATTTCGAAATTCACTTTCGGGAAATTCGTATAGTATATCTAAAGCCTCTTGGCTATATTGTTTCATCATTTTTTGCGTGTACTCAATTCCGCCGTGATCTTTCACATACTGAATAATTTCGCGTACACGTTTTTTGTCATTGTTGTAACGTTTTACCGAATTAATTAACCATTTTTTGTCTTTTTCATTCGCTGTGTTAATTGAATAAATCAACGGTAACGTCATTTTTTGTTCTTTGATGTCAATTCCGACAGGCTTTCCAATTGCATTAGAAGTGGTATAATCAAACAAATCATCTTTGATCTGAAAGGCAATTCCAACCAATTCACCAAAGCGATGCATTTTCTTCGCTACTTCTTCCGAACAACCAACAGAACGCGCACCAGCTTCACAACAAGCTGCGATAAGCGTTGCCGTTTTCATTCGAATAATCTCGAAGTATACATCTTCTGTAATATCAAGTTTTCGCGCTTTTTCGATTTGCAATAATTCACCTTCCGAAATTTCCTGTATCGCAACCGAAACAACTTCAAGTAAATCGAAATCTTTGTTTTTAGTCGAAATAATTAAGGTCTTTGATAAAAAATAATCTCCCACCAAAATAGCTACTTTGTTCTTCCAAATCGCATTAAGTGAAAAGAAACCACGACGCAATGTACTATCATCCACTACATCATCGTGTACCAAAGTTGCGGTGTGAATAAGCTCGATAAAAGAAGCTGCACGATAGGTACGTTCTTGTACTTCGCCATTTAATTTTGCAGTTAAAAATACAAACATCGGACGCATTTGTTTTCCTTTTCTACGCACGATATAATTGGAAATACGGTCAAGAAGCGAAACATTACTCTTCATCGATTCGAAGAATTTCTGTTCAAACAATTTCATTTCCTCCGCGATCGGAGCTTTAATCAAATCTACCGTGTTACCCAAAATTTAGTTTTTTAATTCATAAAATTATTGATGCAATGTACAACCTGTTTTGCATAGAATCCTTTATAATTAAATTCCTCTCCGCTAAAACAAATTTTGTTTTCGGTTGGCAAAACTGAAATACCTTCCAATTGTCCCAACTGTGTCGTGAAGCCCAAAGGTAAACTTATTTTTTTAACTTGAGAAGTGAAGAATAACTGATTGTTATCTTTTGGCAAATCAAACCAACTGATAAACGTTAACGCTTCTTTTGTGTAGCCTAACAGATAAACTCCTTTGGTAGAACTATTTACATCAGCATCGATATAAGCAGCAGTTACAGCGTAATTTGTAGGAAAAGTTTCTAACTTTTTGGCTGCGTGTTTTTTAGAAGAGTCAATAGGAACAACATAATGAGACGTTGACATATTTGACCATTCTTTTGTAAAAATATGCAATTGATTTTGGTAGACAAAAAATGCTTCTGCGTCCCAATTTGTCGTCATATTTTTGAACTGAAAAGTTTCTTGATCTGGATAATAAAATTCTATTTTTTCAGCTTTTAATTGCTGATAAGATTTTGAATAATCGATGTTTGATTTCTGGATAAAATAAATGGCTAAATCTTTTCGTTTGCCCAAATTATTTCCAAAATCAGCAAAATAAATTCGATTATCATCCGAAGACATTTCTTCCCAATCGATATTTGGAGCATTTGTGATGAAAATAGTATTGATAATTTTACCTGTTTTTGCATCAAAACGATACAATTCTGGTTTGGAATCAGAATCGTTTAAACCCCAAAAAGAAGCCACATTTTTATCTTCTTTTTCATATTCTAAAGTCGAAATTTCGTTCAAAGTAGGCGGTAAGTTGATACTTTCCATTTTATAATCATCAATAGAAATTGTATCGATGTTTTCTACTATTTGCGCGAAAGAGAATTTAGTCAGAATCAAAAATAAAAATATGGCTAAATATTTCATTTGATTATGTTTTAATCATTTCCAGTTTTATTGGCTAATTGTCCGCAAGCTGCATCAATATCTTTTCCGCGACTACGACGTACATTTACCACAATATTGTTGGATTCTAAAGCTTTGATATAATTGTTAACTGCTTCTTCTGATGCTTGTTTGTAGATTCCGTCATCAATCGAATTATATTCGATAATATTCACTTTAGAAGGAATTTTTCGACAGAATTTTACCAATGCATCGATATCTTCTTTTTTATCATTAACACCGCCCCAAACAATATATTCGAACGTAATTCGTAAACCTGTTTGTTGGTACCAATATTGAAGACTATCCATTAAATCCGTCAACGGAAATTTAACAGAAAAAGGCATAATCACATTACGAACTTCTTCTCGAGCCGAATGTAAAGATACCGCAAGGTTAACACGTAAATCTTCGTCAGCCAGTTTTTCAATCATTTTAGGAATTCCCGAAGTAGAAACTGTAATTCGTCTTGGAGCCATTCCTAGTCCTTCTGGCAATGTGATTTTTTTGATGGCAGAAATTACTTCGTTATAATTTAACAAAGGTTCTCCCATTCCCATAAATACGATATTGCTTAAAGGACGATTGAAATAACGTTTACTTTCTTCATCGATAATCACAACTTGATCGACGATTTCGGCAGCTGTTAAGTTACGCATACGTTTTAATTGCGCTGTTGCACAAAAAGTACAATCCAAGCTACAACCAACTTGCGAAGAAACGCATGCAGTTGTGCGAGAATCAGTCGGAATTAAAACAGATTCCACAACGTTACCATCATGAAGTTTAACCGCATTCTTGATGGTTCCGTCGTTAGATTTTTGTAGAAGATCAACTTCAACAGGTTGAATTTGGAAAGATTCTCCCAATTGCTCACGTAGAGCTTTTGAGATATTCGTCATGTCATCAAATTGATGCGCATTCTTTTTCCATAACCATTCGTACACTTGTTTTGCGCGGAATGATTTTTCTCCAATCTCTTTGAAATAATCTTCAATCTCAGCTTGTGAAAGCTTTCGTATATCTTTTTTTGTTGTACTCAAACTTGTCTTATAAGATTAACATTGCATCTCCGTAAGAGTAGAATTTGTATCCTTCTTTTACAGCTTCGTTGTATGCTTTCATTGTTAAATCGTGTCCAGCAAACGCAGAAATCATCATGATTAATGTAGATTTTGGTGTGTGGAAGTTTGTAATCATACAATTTGCAATAGAGAAATCGTATGGTGGGTGAATAAATTTGTTCGTCCAACCATCAAATGCATTTAAATGACCATCTGCAGAAACAGAAGATTCGATAGAACGCATAGAAGTTGTACCAATAGCACAAACTTTTTTCTTCTCGTCAATTGCACGATTTACAAGATCAGCAGATTCTTGAGGAATAATAACTTGCTCAGACTCCATTTTGTGTTTAGATAAATCTTCAACCTCTACAGCTTGAAAAGTTCCTAAACCAATGTGTAATGTTAATTCAGCAAAATCAACACCTTTAATTTCTAAACGTTTTAATAAGTGTTTAGAAAAGTGTAAACCAGCTGTTGGTGCAGCAACAGCTCCTTCGTGTTTTGCATAAATTGTTTGGTAACGCTCTGCATCTTCTGGTTCAACATCACGTAAAATATATTTTGGAAGTGGAGTTTCTCCTAATTCTTTCAATTTTGCACGGAATTCTTCGTAAGATCCATCAAATAAGAAACGTAAAGTACGTCCACGAGAAGTTGTATTGTCAACAACCTCTGCAACTAATGTATCATCATTATCGAAGAATAATTTATTTCCGATACGAATTTTACGCGCTGGATCAACCAAAACATCCCATAAACGAGTCTCAGCATCTAATTCTCTTAGCAAGAAAACTTCGATTTGAGCACCAGTTTTCTCTTTGTTACCCATCAAACGAGCAGGGAAAACTTTCGTATTGTTACGAATCATTACATCTCCTTCGTCGAAATACTCGATAAGATCTTTAAATTGTCTATGTTCAATTTCTCCGGTGTCACGGTGAACAACCATTAAGCGAGCTTCGTCTCTGTTTTCAGAAGGGCGATCTGCTAAAAGTTCTTCAGGTAAAGTAAAGTCGAAATCGGAGGTTTTCATTTTCATAATTGTACAATTTTTTGCAAATATACGATGTCAGATACCCCTTTGTCAAGTGAATTGAGGTATTTTATGAAATTGCTAACGTTTAAATGTTTATTTTTGACGAAAGACTTATAGATATTATCAAGTTTTTTAATACTTATTTGAAAAATAAAATGAAAACGAAACTACTATTACTATCAATGTTTTTTACATTTTTTAGTTGTAATAAATCCGAACAAAAAATTGAAGAATCTGCTGAAATAGAAAAGATTGATTCTGTTGCAAAAAAAGAATCACCAGAATTAGAAATTCCGAAAGAATTGATAAAAGCACCAGATTTTTCTTTGGCTGATATCAATGGAAAACGATTTGACTTATCAGATTTCAAAGGAAAATATGTCTACATGGATATTTGGGCAACATGGTGTGGACCTTGCAAAGTTCAAATTCCTTTTATGAAAGAATTGGAAAAACAATTTCATAATGCACCAATTCATTTTGTAAGTGTTTCTTTGGATAAATTAGAAGATAAGCCAATTTGGGAAAAAATGGTGAGAGAAAATCAGATGTCTGGTGTACAGTTATTTGCAGGAAGAGAAGATAACTTTGGCTTTGATTATAAGATAGAATACATTCCGACTTTTATTATTTTAGACAAAGAAGGAAATATTATGATTGATCGCGCGCCTGCACCGATGGATTATCAAACAGGAGGAATCAATCAACAATTGGTTGATATTCTCAAAATGATGAAATAAAAAAAGCTTCCATTTGGAAGCTTTTTTTTATTATTGAGCTCATTATGCTCTAACTTTTGTTTTCAAATTAATACGTTGACCAATTTTAGGTTGTTCACCTGGTTCCATACGATTTAGTTTATATAGGTTGTTTACTTTTACACCAAAACGTTGCGAAATCGTGTACATATCATCACCTTCTTGTACTTTGTATGAATAATCAGAACCTTTTGTTTTCTTTTTTCCGAAAAATACAATTTGTCCATCTTTCAATTTAGAACCCATTTGTATTTCATTGAAATTCGCAATATCCGAAGGAACTTTGTTGTATGTTTTAGAAATAGTCGCAATTGTTTCTCCCGCTTGAGCAACAATATAAGGAATATTATTCTTGTGATTTTTAATGCGAGTTGTAGGATTTTGAGGACGAGTTTCGTAAGCAATTGTTTTGTTATTTACACTAGGCTCATTTTTCTCTATACTATTATTATTTGGTTGATAAGACGCTAATGCAATTTCTTCTTTGATTGTTTTAGATTCTTTCTTCGTTTTAGATTTCGATGAATTATTTGCCATCATCATATCATCCTGATTGTTGTATAATGTATACAATTTTGTATAAACTTCTTCTGGAGAAATCTTATCAAATTGATCTAAATTATATTTCTCAATTCTCGAAATTAATTTTGAAGCATATTTTGGATCAGTTGCATAACCAGATTTTTTCAGACCATTTGCCCAAGCGTTATAATCTGTCGGATCTAAGAAAAATAAAGCTTTGTAATAAGGTCTTAAAGCCAAAAATTTAGAATGATCTCTATAACTTTCTTCAACTGAAGAATATTTTCTAAAACATTCTCCTTTCGAATCATCATCGTGATAAATACGAGGTTTATCCAACGACCATTCTTCAGGACCTTTACATTTTATTCCAAAATGATTATTGGCTTGATCGGCTAATTTACTTTGTCCGCCTCCAGTTTCCAATAATCCTTGTGCTAACGTAATACTTGCTGGAACTTTGTAAAGTTGCATTTCTTCAACAGCTAAAATAGCATGTTTTCGAATGTAAGTTATGTCTCTACTTTCTTGTGCTTGCGTCGAAATCGACAACACTAAGCTAAAAATGTATAACAATTTTTTCATTCTATAATATTTTTGTTCTTCTTCTTTAAAAGTTTGTTCATTCCTTCAATTCCTTGCAATCCGCCTGTATGAACCAAAAGAATTTTAGAATTATCACTAAAATAATGATTTTTAATTAATTGAAAAATACCAAAAACCATTTTTCCAGTGTAAATAGGATCCAATTGAATATGGTTAATTCGCTTGAAATCATTTACAAAAGTAATTAATTCATCCGAAACTTTCCCATATCCGCCAAAATGATAATCATTAAAAATAGTGAAATTCGTTTTATTTGTCAATTTTTCGATTTCATTTTGGATAAAATCTCCCTTTAAACTCGGAAAACCTAAAACTGTTTGATGAGGTTTCGAGCTTTCAATCAATCCAGCAATTGTTCCACAAGTTCCGATTGCCGAAGCAATAAAATCATATTCGAAACAATCATCGTACAAAATTTCTTCGCAACCTTTTATCGCAAAATCATTTGTACCTCCTTCTGGAATAACGTAAGTGTTTGGATATTTAGTATTTAAATGATTAATAAATTCTACTTCATCTTTTTTTCGATAATCTTCTCTGGAAATAAAATGCAATTGCATTCCACATTTTTGAGCAAAACGTAACGTAGGATTTTCATCGATTTTATCACTTAATTCTTCTCCACGAATTATACCGATAGTTTCGAAATGATGAAGTTGACCAGCTGCCGCCGTTGCTGCAATATGATTGGAAAAAGCGCCACCAAATGTTATCAATTTCTTGAAACCAAGTTTTTCAGCTTCAATAAAATTATATTTCAGTTTTCGGTATTTGTTTCCAGAGATTTCTGGATGAATCAAATCTTCTCTTAATATAGAAAGTTGAATATTTTGAGAAGTTAAATGTTTGATGTCAATGTTTTGAATTTGAGCTTTAAAATCGTTCCAAATCATTTAGATATATTTTAGAAAATTATAAAATTTTCGTTTTTTTAAATAATTCAAATTGTGTTCGTTTGCATAAGCTTCACGCTCAAAACTAATATTGCGATATGCTTTGTGTTGATCGCGATATTGAATCAATCGAATGGCATATTCAATAAAATAAAAAGGATAGAAAAAAACGACCAAAAGTTCGAGTTGTTGAATGATATGAATGGTTTCGTGATTGATTAAAACTTCATCATTTTTCAGTTTTTTATCTCTCAAAAAAATGAAAGGAAAAATGGTAATTCCAATAAAATTCTTTCGGAATAAATGACGCAAAACAACTACAAACATGATTTAGGTAATTCGATTTTATTGCAAAATTAATCAATCTGAAAAGATATTGATTTAAAAAGCGTTAAAAAGCGTAAATTTAGAAGAAGTTTCGCAAATAATTATCATACCAAAATTAATGATAGTTTATAGATAAAAGTTGTAAATTCACAGCGTTAGAAATGAAAAAGTTTGAAGAAGGAGATTATTATTTATCTCCAGAAGGTTTCAGAATATTTACTGAACAATATCTAAAAAAAAGAGGGTATTGTTGTAAAAGTGGATGCAAACATTGTCCGTATGGATACGATAAAAAAACAGATAAAATAAAGAATAAGAAATAATTATATGAAAATAACATCAACAGTTTTAGCTTTGTTAATAGGAAGTTGTGCTTTTGCTCAAATGAAATTTCCCGCGGTAAGTTCTCATGCTGAAGTTGAACAAAAAGTAGGTTTAACAGAATTTGAAGTTGAATATAATCGACCAAATGTAAACGGAAGAAAAGTATTTGGAAAATTGGTACCGAATGGAGAAGTTTGGCGAACTGGTGCGAATGAAAATACGGTCATCAAATTTGATAAACCAATCAAAGTGAATGGACAAGAGTTGGCTGCTGGCGAATATGCGTTGTATAGCATTCCGAATAAAGAGGAGTGGGAGGTAATTTTTTACAAAGACACGAAAAACTGGGGAAATCCGAAAGAGTGGAAGGAGTCGAATATCGCTTTGAAAGTGAAAGCTCCGTCAACAAAATCGATGAACAATAAGACAGAAACGTTTGAGATTCGTTTTACAAATGTGACGCAAAAATCAGCGAATTTGGTATTAGCTTGGGATAACACAACGGTTGTTTTGGATATTGAAACGAATACAATTAACGAAGTTTTAAAAATGATTGGAGATCAATTGAACGAAAATTCTTCTGCAAGAGATTTTTACAATTCGGCAAACTTCTATTATTCGAATAAATTGGATCGAAATCAAGCGTTGAAATGGGTCAATACAGCTTTAGAAAAAGATGCAAATGCGCCAGATTATTACAAAGAATTGAAAGTTAATTTGGAAAAAAATAAATATTAATTAAAAATCCCTTCAAAAATTTTTGAAGGGATTTTTTTATTCAGAAATATTCTTTTTTAAGATAATTTGTAAGTAAGAAAACATCAACGCAGTTGACCAGCCAACCATCATAATTCCGTTTATAGCTTCTAATCCAGCCATGATTTTCCATTCACTATCAATCACAACAACACCATAACCAACGGTTGTAAATGTGATTAATGAAAAATAGATTGCTTCTTGAAAACTATACAAATTGTCAATATTTGGATTGAAATAAAAAGTAGCCGCCCAAATTGTATATTGTGCGCCATGTAACAAAGTAAGCAAAGAAACAGATAATGCCATTTGCCAAATTACTTGACTAAACGTTAAATGTTGTTTTTTGAGATTAAATTTATGTAGATATTTTAGCGAATAAACAGTGACAGTTGATTGTAAAATAACATTCACACAAATAATCAATATGCCATAACATATAATTAGAAACATATTTTTATCTATTATAGGCGAGTACAAAAATGTAAAGAATAAAATTTATATAATACTTTTTGAAGCTAAAAATTTTGTAAATTTAATAGAGAAGTAAAATCTAGATATCCTAAATATTTGATAAAATCTGGATTAATAAAGCTTTATTACTAATTTTGTAACGTTAAAAATACATATTTCAACGAATGAATATTAATTTTAAATATATTTTGATGTGTTTCGGAATAGCTACAATTGGCTTATCTTCGTGTGCTTCAAATAAAAATTCGAAAAAAATAGTTTATAAAAAAGTAGAATCTAAGCAGCCTATAAAACCTGTAGAATCTACGCAAACAACTATTCTTACTACATCAAAAACTGAAATTTCGAATAAGAAAGATGAAGTTTTTACAGTGAAATTACCAGAAGTAAATCGTGAGTTCCGAGCGGCTTGGGTAGCTTCTGTTGCAAATATTAACTGGCCTTCTAAAAAAGATTTAACGACAACGCAACAAAAAGATGAAGCGATAAAGTTGTTGGATATGTTAGAAGCAAACAATTTTAATGCAGTTATTTTTCAGGTTCGTCCAGCGGCAGATGCTTTGTACAAAAGTAATTTTGAACCTTGGTCTTACTTCTTAACTGGAGAAGAAGGAAAAGCGCCTTCTCCATATTATGACCCGTTAGAGTTTTGGGTGGAAGAAGCGCACAAACGTGGAATTGAGTTGCATGTTTGGTTAAATCCTTACAGAGCGCATCACAGTAGTGGAGGGCCGGTGACAAGTGAGTCGATGGTGAAAAGGTCGCCAAGTAATGTGGTCAGATTGAAGAATGGTATGTATTGGTTTGATCCTGCTGACAAAAAAACGCAAGATCACGTTTCGGAAGTTGTTCGTGATATCGTTTCGCGTTATGATATTGATGGTGTTCATTTTGATGATTATTTCTATCCATATGCATCGTATAATGGTGGTGCAGACTTTCCAGATAATTCAACTTGGAATGTTTACAAGAATAATGGAGGAATGTTGTCGAGAGCAGATTGGCGTCGTCAAAATGTGAATACAATTATTGAGCGTATTTATAAAGAAATCAAAGCAGAAAAACCTTTTGTAAAATTTGGTATTAGTCCTTTTGGAATTTGGAAACCAGGATATCCTGCTGGAATTACAGGTTCTTCGCAATATGATGAATTGTATGCAGATGCAAAATTATGGTTGAACAAAGGTTGGGTTGATTATTTTTCGCCACAATTGTATTGGCCAATTAATTCGACAGGACAAAGTTTTCCGAAATTATTAGAATGGTGGAAATCAGAAAACACACATAATCGTCATCTTTGGCCAGGTTTGAATACTGTAGAAGTGAAAGTTTCGGATAGAACAACTGAGATTACAAATCAGGTAAAAATGGCTGGAGAAATTTTACAAAACAATGTGGGTGTTATTCACTGGAGTATTGCTGGATTAACGAAAAATCCTTCGATGTTGAGTTATCTGAAAGAAGGTCCATACAAAGCTAAAGCTTTGGTGCCAACTATGAATTGGATAAAAGCAGATCGTTTGGCAAAACCAAGTTTGTCTGTAAATGCAAAAGCATCAGAAGTTGTGATGAATTGGAATGATTATAAAATGAATTCGAATGTTTCGAAATGGATTTTATATACACGTTACAACAACGATTGGGAAACATCTATTATGGATAAAACCAAAACAAACCAAACAATTTTGAAACATAAAGATGGTAAAAGCTTAACGGCAGTTGCACTAAAAGCTGTTGATCGTTTAGGGAACGAAAGTGATTACGTTGCTCAAAAAATTAATTAAGAATAGAATTTCTCTAAATATAAATCCTCAACGAAAGTTGGGGATTTTTTTGTTTTTACAACTTTGTTGTTTTTGTATATTTGATTATACATTAATAGTTTAACACATATTTAAATAACCATAATTATATGAAAAATAAAATAGGTTTCAATATTATTTTTGCGCTTATTGCATTTCCAATAGGACTAGCTTTGTTAAGAGAGTTTAATTTTCAAGATTTTACGTTTAAAAATACAGCATTAGGTATTATTTATTCAGTAACGTTTATATTCTGCATATTTTTTATGTTGAAGAAAAAGAAAGTTGAAAATTAGAATTTAATATAAAACACAAATCCTCAACATAAGTTGAGGATTTGTTTATTTTTTTCTCTTTAAAATATAATAAAGCGTATCGTCATCATTTTCTTTTGAGGTATACGCAAACTGAAATTCATATCCACTCGCAGACATAAAATTCAACGCATCAATCATTGAATTAAATTTTACTGCAATTCCGCGTTCATCTTTTATTTTCAAACCAGTTTTAAAAGAAATTGATTTGGTTTCTTGTCCAAAATCCAAGCGAATATTCATTTTTGTACTCAAACCTCGTCCAGTTCCAATAATCTGTACATAGTCGACATTAATATCTTTAATCGGAACATCATTTACAGTTTGTGCAAATGAAAAACTTCCAATGAATAATCCCAAAATAAGTGCTAATTTTTTCATAAGTTTTTAATTTTGATAAAGATATTTATTTTCAGATAAAAGAAAAAAACCGATCCAACAGAATCGGTTTTTGTATAAAGTAATAGTTTTACTCGATTTATTTCAATCCCCAATCAACGGCAAAAACAGCTTGTAAAGCTGCAGTTTCAGTACGGAAACGTTGATATCCAAGACTAATTCCTGTGAAATTGTGATCTTCTGCAGCGAAAATTTCATCTCGCGAAAAATCACCTTCAGGACCAATCATAATTAAAATTTTCTGCGGCTTATTTTCCAAAACTGTTCTTAAAGGTGTTCGTTCAATATCCGCTTCGCAATGCGCAATACATTTCGTGAAACCTTCAAAATCCTGTTTGATAAATTCGTTGAATTTTGTCAAATCATTTACTTTTGGCAAATACGCTTTCAACGATTGTTTTGTTGCAGACTGAACAATTTTTTCAATTCGTTCAATTTTAATATTTTTTCGTTCCGAATGAAAAGTTTGCAAAAATGTAATTTCATCAACACCAATTTCGGTTGCTTTTTCCAAGAAAAATTCCAAACGTTCCATTGTTTTTGTTGGTGCAATTGCAACATGTAAATAGTAATTTTTCTGCTCGAAATTTGTTTTTAAATCAATTACTTTTCCTTCAACTGCTTTTTTAGAAATCGACGTAATTTCAACTTGAGCCAAATTTCCTTTTCCATCCGTCACATGAACCAAATCGCCTTCATTTCCGCGCAAAACTTTCGCAAAATGATGACTTTCTTCTTCGTTCAGGATAGCTGTTTCGTGATGAATTTCTCCAAAAAATAATTTCATTAAATATGGTATTTAGCCACAGATTTCGCTGTGTTTTTTGTAAATAACTCTTGATCAAATTTTAAACTTCCAACCATTGCAATCATCGCTGCATTATCTGTTGTATAAGCAAATTTTGGAATAAAAGTTTTCCAACCAAATTCTGTTTCTCCATCTTTTAATCGTTGACGAATTTCAGAATTAGCCGAAACTCCACCTGCAATCGCAATTTGTTTAATTCCAGTTTCGTCCGATGCTTTTTTTACTTTTTCCATCAAAATATTAACGATAGAATGTTGAATAGAAGCGCACAAATCGTCAATATTTTCTTCAATAAAATTTGGATTCGTTTTGACTTCTTTCTGAATAAAATATAAAATTGACGTTTTGAAACCGCTAAAACTAAAGTTTAAACCATCAATTTTTGGTTTTGCAAATTTGAATTTTGTAGGATCTCCAATCTTAGATTTTTTGTCAATAATTGGACCTGCAGGATAAGGTAAATTTAAAATTTTACCTGCTTTATCAAAAGCTTCACCAGCTGCATCATCAATTGTTTCACCTAAAATTTCCATCTCAAAATAACTGTTGATTTTCACGATTTGTGTATGTCCACCAGAAACAGTCAAACATAAAAATGGAAAAGTTGGTTTTTCGTCGTTGGCATCTTCAATAAAATTTGCCAAAATATGTGCTTGCATGTGATTAACCTCAATCAACGGAATATCCAATGATTGACTGAAAGATTTCGCAAAACTTCCGCCAACCAAAAGCGAACCCATCAATCCTGGACCACGTGTATACGCGATTGCTTTAAGTTCTTCTTTATTAATATTTGCCTGTTTTAGGGCTTGATCTACGACGGGAACAATATTTTGTTGATGTGCTCTCGAAGCTAATTCTGGTACTACGCCACCATATATTTCGTGAATTTTTTGGCTTGCTACAACATTAGAAATAATTTTATTTCTGTCAATAATTGCTGCGCCTGTATCATCACAAGAAGATTCTATGGCTAAAATGTAGTTTTTATCGCTCATAATTCCTTGTAGAATAAAATTTATAACTTATTTTTACCCTGCAAATATCGTAAATTTAAACCATTGAAAATAGTCAGACGAATAGGAAGATTTTTATTGTCGTTGATTATACTCGTTTTAACCCTTGTTTTAACAGTAGCAATTGCAATACAAATCCCTGCGGTACAGACAAAAATAGCTCACTTTGCCTTAGAAAAATTAAATAAATCGTTGAACACACAAATGTATGTAGATGCGGTTGATATTGATTTTTTTGGACGTATTTATTTCTATGGTGTACACATTAAAGACGATCACAAATATGATTTTTTGAAGTCGAAGACTTTAGAAACAACAATAAATGTTTGGTCGTTAATTCCAGGAATCAAAAAAGATCATATCAATTTGAGTGAAGTGAAATTGATTGAACCTGAAATTCGTGTGATTACCTACAAAGGTGATTCGATTTCGAATTTCATCAAATTTGTGAACGGTTTTAGTTCTGATAAACCAAAAGATCCGAAAAAGATTTTCAAATTAGATGGAGATTTTATTTTACAGGACGGAAAAGTTTCAATTGTTAATCAAAATTCTGGAAATGTTTGGTTGGATTCGAAGCAGTTGAACATGACGGTAAAAAAGTTTCGATTAGTTGATTCTGATATTACGGCCGATTTAGAAAATTTCTGCTTTGTTGCAACAAAAAATAAAGAAACGTATAACGTACAAAATTTCACAGGAAAAGTTCATTATTCGAAAAAAGAAATTCGAGTTGGGAATTTAAATTTACGAACGGATACGTCTGTTTTAAACGGAAATTTATTATTGAGTTACAATCAACCTTCGGATATGTCTGATTTTAATAATAAAGTTCGTTGGGACGTTTTTTTTGATCGAGGATCTAAAATTAATTTTAAAGAAATTCGCTATTTCACTGATTTATTTGATAAAAATTCTTCGGTTGATTTATATGGAAAAGTAAATGGAACCCTGAATAATTTAACATTTACAGATTTCGAATTGAAAGGAGAAGATAATTATGTTGGTGCTTCTCGTTTACAATTGCAAGATGTGACACATGGTTCTTCGCTAAATTTTTCGACAAGAAATGTAAAAATCAATACATCCTATCAAAAAATTGTAAAGTTACTTCCAACCTTTGTTTCTAAGAAAATTCCGAATATGTTGACTCGTTTTGGAAACTTAAATTATCGTGGTGATATTTCATTAAATCCAAATGAAATTCATGCGAATGGTTACGCAGTTTCTGGACTTGGTGATGCTGATATTAAAGCTCAAATTAGGAATTACAAAGATGTAAAATCGTTAATTTATAAGGGAACTTTAGATGCGAAAAATCTTAATCTTCGTCAATTAACAAATGCAAAAGATTTGGGTTATGTAAGCGGAAAATTTAGATTTGATGGAAAAGGAACTGATCTAAAAAATATCAATTTAAATTTAGATGGAAATCTTCGTTACATCGATTTGATTGGAAAAAGATATCAAAATATTACGGTAGATGGTTTGGTCAAAAATTATCAGTTTAATGGTTTGTTTGATATCAAAGATCCTAATTTGAATGCACAATTGAACGGAAAAATTAACTTCAGTGGAAAACCATATGATTTTGATTTTACATCAAACATTCGTCAAGTTAATTTAGATTTTCTTGGAGTTACAAAAAATCTAAATGCAATAGTACGTGGCGATGTTGAAGGGAATTTTAAGCTGACAAATATTAATGATTTTAGGGGAAATATTGATGTCAAAAATCTTTATTTCCGTTCTAAAAAAGATACGTTAGAATTGTCACATGTCATGTTGAATTCTCAAATAGATGGTTCGCATAAAATCATGACATTAGATGTGCCAGATTATATGAAAGCCACTGTTGATGGTAAATTTAATATTACTGAAGTTGCAAATGTTATCAATAATTCGCTTGTAGATCTAGTGCCATCTTTCCGCCATAAAAAAGTTTCGCCAAATCAGGCTTTTTCGTTTGATGTTTATGTGCAAGAAAATTTATTACAATATATCGATCCATCGATTTCTATTGAGCCAGATACACATGTTAAAGGTTATATTGATGGTACGAAAAATCAATTGGAAGCGACATTGGATACTCCAGGTATAAAATATGCAGGAATTCAATTGTTTCAGTCGAATGTTAATCTAAATACAATTGCAGAACTACCAACACTTAATGCGAAAATTGATAGTATGAAAGTGAGTGGAGTTACGATTAATGCAATTAACGTAAATTCGATTCCGAAGAATGATACAATGATTGTCAAAACAGACTTTAATATAGGTCGTAAGAATCCAATTTTATTTAATCTAAATCTTTTTCACACAGTTCAGAATAATAATGATTTGATTTTTGGATTTTCACCTTCGACAATACAAATAGATTCGACACAATGGACAATTAATCATTTGAATGATGCAAATTCTAATCGGGTAATTTTTAATCGAATCAATAAATCATTAAAAGTTGAAGATTTGTCATTAGAATCGGAAGAACAATATTTAAAAGTAAGTGGTTTATTTAATAACAATGTAGATTACAATTTCAATGCTGATTTTAAAGATTTGCATTTAGAAAAAATCATTCCTAAAACATTATTGAATAATCTAAAAATTGTCGGTATAGCGAACGGTAAAGTAGATATTATTAGAACAAAAGAAAAGTTAGAACCAACACTTGAAGCTAAAATTGATAAGTTAGGTTTAAATGATTTTGAGCTTGGTAATTTGACTTTACAAGGAGGTTATAATGTAGCGGATAAACAATTTAATTTTGAAACAAGTTTACAGAAAGAGCAAATTCAATCGTTGGTTGCTTATGGTAATATTATTAATAAACCAACAGGTCCTGAAGTCGATGTAGATGCCAATTTTGATGAGTTTCATATCGATTTCTTAGAAGGATTCTTAAAATCTGTTTTCTCTAATATGCGTGGAACGTTATCTGGTGATTTAAAAATTACTGGACCAATTGATTTACCAAATCTTAGCGGAAATATGATTGCAAAAGATCTTGGATTAAAAGTTAATTTCTTAGGAACTGATTATTTATTTGAAGGAGAAAACGACCTATTTGTTTTTAAAGAAGGAGCAGGACAAGGGGTTATTAGATTGAATGATATTGCATTTAAAGATACTGCGTACAATACAAAAGGAAAAGTTGATGGTTTAATTCTTTTTCGTAATTTATCTAAATGGGGTCTCAACTTAGATTTTGATACCGATAATTTATTGGTGATGAACACGTCTATTAAAGACAATGAATTGTTTTATGGAAAAGTATTTGCGAAAGGAAATGTATCTATGTTTGGTGCGGTAGAGGAATTGGAGATTGCTGGAGATGCGACAGTGGTTGGAAATTCTGAGTTAACGATAAATACAGGAAGTACAACAATTGAGTCAGAAAATAATTTGGTACGTTTTGTTCCTAACCAACATCTAGATGAAAAATCGAAAAATAACGAGCCTCACGCACCAAAAGGAATGTCGATAGATGTCAACATCAATGCGTATCCAAATGCGATGGTGAATTTGATTTTTGATGCAGCTACAAATGATAAAGCAACAGCGCGAGGAACTGCAGAAAATCTTAGATTCTTAATGAATAAAGCAGGATTGAGTATTACAGGGGTATATAATATAGAAAGTGGAACATATGAGTTTAGACAATTTCCGCTGATTCCAAAAGATTTTAAAATCAAAAAAGGATCTTCGGTACAATTTGCAGGAAATCCACTTGATGCAACGCTTAATATTACAGCTGAATATCAACGTTCGGTGTCAAATGTTGGAGACTATTTAGGTGTAGGATATTCGCAAATTTATGATGCTCTCTTATCAATTAATATTTCTGAAACGTTGAAAAAACCTATTATCGATTTTGGATTAACAATTCCTAATGCAGGTTCGGATATCAATTCGCAGTTACAATCAAAATTCCGTTCAAATACAGAAGAACAGATGCTTCAGTTTAGTTATATCTTATTGACAGGTAAATTTGGTGATGCTTCGGCTGTTCAATCTGGTGTAACAAGTACAGCTGCTGATATTGGTTTATCGACAATTGCGGGTATGTTGTCTTCTATTGCGAACAATGTAGATATACAAATGGAGTATGTCGGTGGTAGTGCGCAATCGGAGACAAATGATAAAATTAGAACTTCTGTTTCTTATCGGGTTAATAATCGTTTAAGTTTACGTGGTTCGTATGGAATTGCGGTTACAAATAATAGAAATGTACAAGAGAACTTCGATGGGAATTTTGATGTTTCTTATGATATCTCGAAATTAAACAATGGATCTTTGGTCTTAAAAGCATTTACAAAACCTACAACTTTCGGTTTATTGCCAGGAATGGAAAATAACTTAAATCAAAGTTTCGGAGTAGGAATTCAGTACAACAAAAGCTTCGATACGTTTAGAGGATTTTTAGGTTTAGATGAAAATAAACGAAAAGCAAAAGCTAAAAAAGAAGAGCAACAGCAAGAAAGATTTGATTCGATTGTACTTCCGAAACAGTTTAAAAGTGAGGAAAGAAGAATAGATTCTACTCGTCAAACTACAAAAGATACGGTCAAAGTTACGTATCAAAAAAGTACTCAACCTAAAGTGGAACAAAAACGTCGTGGTTTAGTCAAAATTAAATAAAAAAAAATGAGTTTATTGTGGTTAGACAATAAACTCGCGCAAACAAACAAAAGTGATTAGTTCTTTCTTTTTTGAACTATTATTATAACAAAAGTAAAATATTAAATAAATCATTAAAAAATATTTTGAAGTTTGTTTGTTTTATTTATAATTTTGCTAAAAATTAATTCGATTTTTTATTAAAATAATAATAATAATCAAAAATTAGGAAAATGAATTACATAATTGATGATGTTGATAAGAAAATTTTGATGTATTTGATTGACAATACAAGAATGCCATTTACAGAAATTGCAAAGAAAATGAATGTTTCTGCTGGTACTATTCACGTACGTGTCAAGAAATTAGAGGAGGCTGGAATCATCAAAGGAACTACACTAATTACAGATTATGATAAAATGGGTTATCAGTTTGTTGCGTATGTAGGATTGTTACTTACAAAAACAAACAAAACTCAGAAAGTGATAGATGAATTATATAAAATTCCTAACGTAACAGTGGTTCACGTTGTGTCTGGAAAATATAATATTTTCTGTAAAATTCGTGCAAGAGATACTTCTGATGCGAAAGATGTTATCTACAAAATTGATCAAATTGATGATGTATTGAGAACAGAATCTATGATTTCGTTAGAAGAATCTTTTAACGATAAAAATAGATTGATGCATTCAATTTTTCATTAAAAATAAATTTCAATTTATTAATCATCCCACAAAATGACAGACGAAGAAAAAGAAAAATATTTTCAGGTCGCTCTATGTTCAAGTCTCGTACTTTTCGGGTTTGATGGAGAAGATCTCAAAATATTGGTGTATAAAAAACTAAACGATCCTTTCAAAGGAGCATTGGTTTTGCCAGGAAAATATATTGCGCCAACGGTAAGTAACGATCAAGCAATTCACGAATTGTTGATTGAGAAAATTGCTTACGATGAGCATCAAACATATATTGAACAATTGAAAGCTTTTACAAAAGTTTTTCGTAATCCATTAGGACGTGTTGTAAATGTTGCTTATTACGCTTTGGTTAAATTGACACCTCAAATAGAGGAAAAAGTGAAAACACAAGGTGGAGAATGGTATGCTTACGACCGTGTTCCGGATTTGGCTTTTGATCACAATGAGATTGTAAAATATGCAAAAGAGCGTGTGAAACGTCGTGTAAAACGTCGTCCAGTAGGATTTAACTTACTTGGAGATGAGTTTACAATTGCGCAATTGCAAAGTTTGTATGAAAAAGCCTTGAATCGTGAGTTGGATAAACGTAACTTTAGAAAGAAAATCTTTAACTCAAATTTAATTATCGAAACAGGTAATACAACAGATCCTAAACAACATCGTAAAGTATCTAAATTGTATCGTTTTGATGAAGAAAAATACGAAAAATTGAGTTTGAAAGGATATGATTTCTTATTTTAAAATAAAGCTATGACAGATCAAAAAGTAGAACAAAATCAAGAACGTGACGATATTTTTGACACAAAAGTTTTAATGTCGGATAATACCAAAACAAAAGATTTGAAACACGAAGGAAACAAAACATCATTCCTTTTCAAGTCAATGATCTTTATAATGGTTTTCTTGATTTTGAGTATTCTTTATCGTGGTTATCAATTATTGGTGACAAATGATTATTTGTTCCGCCAAATGATGAACGAAGATGCGCCAGAAATGCCAAAATGGTATCCAATTTCGACTCTTGTTTTAGGAGTTATTGCATTGATAGGTATCTTTTTAGTGAAATCTTATAAAAGAATTGGTGTATATATGGTTGTGACATCATTATTTGTGTCAGCAGCAATGCAGCCCGAATTTATGGCAGATGGAACACTTTTTACCATGTTTACATTATTTGTGTTTATAGGTTATGGTTTAGCGATTATCTATCCATATTGGCACAAGTTTAAATAAAAACTTAATAAAGTCTAGAAAAGAGGTTACAATTAGTTGTGACCTCTTTTTTTGATGCTGAATTATTTGTATTAATATCATTCAATATGAATATTTTAAGCATGTTAATTGTTTAAGTTGATAAAAAAACTGCTTAAATAAAGTGAATATGAGAATTTAACGGCTATATTTGTCTTGTGTGGAAAAAATATAAATTAAAAGTACAAAATGGATTGTATTTCAGTATTTGATATGCTCAAAATTGGCGTTGGTCCTTCAAGTTCGCATACTTTAGGTCCTTGGCGCGCTGCAGAAGCTTTTCTGAAAGAATTGGATGCTGCATCTATCTTTAATAAAATTACAAAAGTTCGTGTAGATTTGTACGGCTCTTTATCGCTTACGGGTAAAGGACATGCAACTGATTATGCAGTAATGTTAGGGTTAAGCGGTGCTGATCCTGAATATATTCCTGTTGATGATATTTCGAATATTATTAATACAATCAATACAAATAAACAATTAAATTTTGGAAATAAATTTTTAATTGATTTTAATCCCGAAACTGATATCGTTTTCAATCGTGAGTTTTTATCTTTTCACGCTAATGGAATGATGTTTACAGCTTTCTATGAGAACGAAGAATTATCTTCTACGTTTTATTCGATAGGGGGAGGATTTATTACAAAAGAGGATGATAGTGCTACCAATACAGATGTCACTTGTGCTTTTCCATATTTATTTAATACATCAACAGAATTATTAGAATTTTGTTCGAAAGAAAATAAATCGATTTCTGAAATTATGTTCGAGAATGAAAAAACAATTCGAACTGAAGATGAAATTCACCACGAATTAATGCGTGTTTGGAATACTATGTTAGAGTGTATGTACATTGGTTGTCATACAGAAGGTATTTTACCAGGCGGATTGAACGTGAAACGTCGTGCTTACGATATGCACAAAAATTTGGTTGGAGCAACACCTTATTCTAATTCACAAGAATGGATTGCATCAATCCGAAAAACCAAAGTATATTTTCGTCAAATCTTGAAATGGGTGAGTTGTTTTGCTCTTGCTGTTAATGAAGTAAATGCTTCGTTAGGTAGAGTTGTAACAGCGCCAACAAATGGAAGTGCAGGAGTTATTCCAGCAGTTTTGATGTATTATTTGGTGATCGAAAATCATAAAGCTGGTCAAAAAGAGATTGAACAATTCTTAACAACAGCAGGAGTTATTGGTTCTATTTTTAAGAAAGGAGCAACTATTTCTGCGGCAATGGGAGGTTGTCAAGCTGAGATCGGCGTATCTTCAGCTATGGCTGCAGCTGCATTATGCGAATTAATGGGAGGAACTCCTGCGCAAGTAACAATGGCTGCCGAAATTGCAATGGAACATCATTTAGGTTTAACATGCGACCCGATTGGTGGTTTGGTACAAATTCCTTGTATCGAGCGTAACACAATGGGAGCGATTAAAGCGATAAATGCAGCAGAATTAGCACTGGATACAGATCCGTTGACTGCGAAAGTTCCGTTAGATAAAGTTGTGAATACGATGTGGGAAACTGCAAAAGATATGAATAATAAATACAAAGAAACTTCTGAAGGAGGTTTGGCAGTTGCTGTAAATATTGCAGATTGTTAGTAACTTATTTATTATCAGTAAAATAATATTATGTGTATTAATTGTAAGGATTATGAATGTGTGTTGTGTATTTCAAAAATAATCCTTACATTTGCACAGCCTTTTAGAGTTAAGGTACGGATGTTAAAGAATATTCATTTAGGGATTTTTTAGGCTGCTCAGCCATTTAATTTTATTCTTTCATATCTGTTGGTTAAATAATTTAAAATAAAACCGTGATATGAAATATAAATGAATTTCATTATCTCGGTATCGTATCTAACATGATTACATTCAAAGAATTAGGACTTCAAGAAGAAATCCTAACTGCAATTGAGAAAATGGGCTTCGTTAACCCATCTCCAATCCAAGAAAAAGCTATTCCTCAAATCCTTTCATCAGATCAAGATGTTATTGCATTGGCGCAAACAGGTACAGGAAAAACTGCAGCATTCGGGCTTCCGGTTTTAAATCAATTAGACAGCAATTCAAAATCAGTACAAGCAATTATTTTGTGTCCTACTCGTGAATTATGTTTACAAATTGCAAAAGAATTAGAATCTTTTTCTGCAGATATGCGTGGAGTACGTGTACAGGCAGTTTACGGTGGTGCTGACATCGTTAAACAAATTAGAGGATTAAAAGATAATCCGCAAATCGTTGTAGGAACGCCAGGTCGTACAATGGACTTAATCAAACGTGGCGCATTAAAAATTAATGACATCACTTGGACAGTTTTAGATGAGGCTGATGAGATGTTGAACATGGGATTCCGTGACGAAATTGATTCTATCTTAGAAACAACTCCAGAAGAAAAACAAACTTTATTATTCTCAGCTACAATGCCTTCAGAGGTTCGTCGTATCGCTTCAGAATATATGCACAATCCAGTTGAGATTGCTGTAAGTAAAGTAAATACTGCATCAAAAAATATCGAGCATCACGTTTACTTAGTACGTTCTTCTGATCGTTACTTAGCTTTAAAACGTTTGGCCGATTATTACCCAAATATTTATGGTATCGTTTTCTGTAGAACTCGTCGCGAAGCGAAAGACGTAGCAGATAAATTGATGCAAGATGGTTACAATGCAGACGCATTACATGGAGATTTATCACAATCACAACGTGATCACGTGATGGAGAAATTCCGTAACCAAAATATTCAAATCCTTGTTGCAACAGACGTTGCTGCTCGTGGTATTGACGTAAATGAGTTGACTCACGTAATCAACTTCAATTTACCAGATGATCCAGAAGTTTATGTACACCGTTCAGGACGTACAGGACGTGCGGGTAACAAAGGAATTTCTATCATTATTTCAGGAGGACGTGAAGCGCGTAAAATTAGAGATTTAGAAAAATTAATTGCTTCTAAAATCGAGCCTAAAAATGTACCAACTGGAGCCGAAATCTGTGAAAAACGTTTAATTTCTTTAATCGATAAAATCGAAAATATCGAAGTTGATGAAGAATTAATCGAGCCTTACATGGAAACTGTAAATGAAAAATTGGCGAACTTAGATCGTGACGATTTATTAAAACGTTTCATGACAGTTGAGTTCAATTCTTTCTTAGAATATTACAAAAACACGAAAGATATTTCTTCTGAAGGAGATCGTGGTGATAGAGGAGATCGTTCTTCTAACCGTCGTGGTGGACGTGATTTCTCTCGTTTCTTTATTAATATTGGTCAAAAACACAATTTACGTGTTCCAAACTTAATTGGTTTAATTAACGAGCAAACTCGTAATCGTAACATCGAAATCGGAAAAATTGAAATTTTACGTAATTTCTCTTTCTTCGAAGTTGATACACAATTCGAATCATTAGTGTTAGAATCTTTCAAAGATGCACAACGTGATGGAGTAGACTTAGATGTTCAAATCTCTAAACCAGAACCTAGACGTGGTGATGGTGAGCGTCGTGGTGGAGATCGTCGTCGTAATGACAGAGGAGATTCTCGCGGACGTGGTTTCAATAGCCGTCGTGATAATGACCGTGAAAGAAGTGGAGGTTATCGTGGTGGAGATCGTGATCGCGGAGGAGACAGAGGTGGATTCCGTGGAGGTGATCGTGACCGTGATTCTAGAGGTGGAGATCGTGGTGGTTACCGTGGAGGAGACCGTAATAGAACAGGAAACTCAAGAAGAGGTAGAGATTAATATATTCTCAATAAAAAATAACAAAAAGGATGATTTTATAAAATCATCCTTTTTTATTCATAAAACTTCTGTTTGAATAAATAATTTTTCTATATTTATTCAAAACCACAAATAAATGACAGTACAAGAATTGTTTAGCTCTATTCGATTATCCATCGAAGAAGAGAATTATACGCAATTAAAACAGATTAAAATTTTCAAACCAGAGAAATTCAATTGGGTGAAGGATATTTTTGAGCCTTATAATGTTGCTCAATTAGGAACTCAAAAAGGTTTAATTTGGAAGTATAATGAAGAACGAGAAGATTATACTTTTCAGAATTTAGCTGATAAATACAATCAATTTTTAAACTATTTAAGAAACAAAGGAATTGTACAAGGAGACAAAATGTTTTCTCAAGTTCCATTATTACCGATTACTTGGATTGGTTATTTGGCTTCTATCAAAGGTGGATTAATTATTATTCCAGCCGCAACAACTTTAGAAGCAAGGGATTTAACGTTTAGATTCGAGTCTTCTTTTCCAGAAGTTGCTTTAGCAGATCAAGCAAATGCATCGAAAATAGATGAAGCAGAAGCAAAATTTGATAAAAAGATTAAGGTAAAATTAATCACAGAAGGCGAGCGAGAAGGTTGGATAAATATCAATGAGTTATGGAAAGAATCTATTCAAGCTGAGGCTGCAGATACAAAACCAGACGATGATTTATTCTACTTTTTTACTTCAGGAACGACAGGAATGCCGAAAGTTGTGGTGCATACGCATTACACTTATCCGCTTGGAGGTTTCACGACTTCTTCTTGGGTTGGAATGAAAAAAGGTGATTTACATTATAATATTTCTCAACCAGGTTGGGCGAAATTCTTTTGGAGTAGTTTTTTTGCTCCATGGAATATGGGTGCGACAATTTTGGGTTATCATTCAGATAAATTTGTTCCGAAAGAACAATTACAAACCATTCAAGATTTGGGTGTAACAACTTTTTGCGCACCACCAACAGCTCTGCGTGTATTGATTTTAGAAGATTTGAAAAGTTATGATTTCAAACTTCGTCAATGTGTTGCAGCTGGTGAACCGCTTAATCCAGAAATTATAGATGTCTGGAAAGAAGGTACAGGAATTACGATTCGTGATGGTTATGGACAATCAGAATCAACTGCGATGATTGCGAATTTGCCAAATGAGAAGATTAAATATGGATCGATGGGAAAACCTGCGTTTTTATACGATATTGTGATTGCTGATGATGATGGAAATATTGTACAAGATTGCGAAGAAGGAAATATTTGTGTTGTGCATAATGAAGAAACCATCAATGGAATTTTCAAAACTTATTTGATTCAGAAAGATAAAATGGCGAAAGTTTTCAAGCATGGATTATATTATACAGGAGACAAAGCTTATAAAGACGAAGATGGTTATGTTTGGTTTGTTGGGCGTGATGATGATGTGATAAAAGCGTCTGATTTCCGTGTAGGACCATTTGAAGTAGAAAGTGCTTTGTTAGAGCATGATGCCATTATGGAAGCTGCTGTTGTGGCAAGTCCGCATGATTTGAGAAGTAATGCTGTAAAAGCTTTTGTTATTTTAGCACCTGGAAATGAAGCTTCGGAAGAATTAGCAAAAGATATTTTTAGATATACAGAAGAGCATTTAGCACGTTACAAAATTCCACGTATTGTGCAGTTTGTGGAGAGTTTACCAAAAACAATTTCAGGAAAAATACGTCGAGTGGAATTGCGTAATCAAGAAGCTGTTGATAAAAAGAATAAAACGATTATACCAAACGAATATTTTCACGAAAAATATTAGTCGAGCTTAAAATTAGGACTGTCTCTTAAAGTGT
>NZ_DDBA01000020.1:0-64721 GCF_002333005.1 Empedobacter sp. UBA2044 | reverse complement strand
TACGATGGGAAATATTTTTTGAAATGTTTAGATATGAGAACTGAGATATTAGATTTTTGACGAGAAAAGCTCTTTTTAAAAACTAAATTATAACGGGATAGATTTCTCGACAAGCTCGAAACGACAGGAAAATTAAACTTGTTAATTACTCAAGAATGCCTTTTAACTTCATAAAATGATTAGACGTTTTGCTTTTCTTACCAAAAAGAAAAGTAAAATGGATACTTTTGAGTTAACTATTCGGGAGGAATTGTCGCAAAGCGAGAATGAGTTATTCAGTATAGTTAATAATATAATGGATACGATGCTGATGACATCATAATTAAGTTTCTATAAAAAAGCTTTTTGATAAAATCGGAGTGACAGAATCAAAAAAAGGAGAACGCTTTATTCTCCTTTTGTATCTTATTAATGTGGACCGTTACCGTTTTTATCTTTTTCCAAATCGGTATTCCAAATTTTGATTTTATCTGTTTTTTTCAAGCCAGATTTTACTTGAACATTCACTCCGTCTGTAATTCCAAGAGTGATGTATTTCTTTTCGTATTTTGCATCTTGTCCTTTACCAGAAGTAAGAATCTCAACATATGGTTTTTGGTTTTCGTCGTAACGAACATGCGCTGATTTTACCAACAATACATTTTTTGCTTCCTGCGTTACAACCTCAGCATTTGCAGAATATCCCGCACGAATAAAGTTATCTGAATCTAATTGAACTGGTGCTTTAATCTCGAACTGAACTACTCCATTCGTTGCAACTCCTTGAGGCGAAATAAAATCAAGAATCGCTGTAAAAGTTTTGTTCGGAATTGCACCAATCGATACATTAATTTTCATTCCTTCTTTTAATTTACCAACCTCAGCTTCGTCAACTTTTCCTTGGAAAATCATTTTCTTAACATCAGCCATCGTAGCAATAGTAGTACCTGTAGAGAAATTATTAATCTCTTGCACCATATTCCCAACCTCAACAGGAATATCTAAAATCATTCCCGAAGTAGTTGCTGTAATACGTGTTGTTGCATAAGCTTCCAAACCGGGAGCAATACCTGTTTGCGCAACTTTGTAATCGTTTTCGGCAGCTTTTAATTGTTGTTGAGCTGACTTATATGTCGCATTTGCATTGTCATAATCTGCACGAGGCAAAACACCTTGATTATATAAAGTTGATGTTCGATTGAAATTACGACGTTCTTGATCGACCGTAATTTGAGCCGCTTGAATAGACTGACGAGCTGCATTTAACGACTGAACATTTGGAACAACTTTCAGTTCACAAATCAACTGACCACGCTCTACATATTGTCCTTCAGCAACATTAATCGATTTTATAACACCCGAAATATTTGGCTTAATTTCAATTGTTTCCAACGGTTTTAATTCACCAGTTGCAACAGCTTTCACCTCTATATTTCCCATAAAAGGCGTTGTCGTTTCATAAACTTCATTGTCTTGGCTATTCTTTTTACCGAAATATGCAATCACACCGATTACAGCACCGATAAAAACGACAATCATCAAAATCTTTAGAAATTTTTTCATTCTTCTATATCTGTTAAGTTTTAGTTATTCATCTCTCAAAGCATCAATAGGTTTGATTTGAATTGCACGTTGAGCAGGAATCAATCCCGCTAAAGTTGCCATAATCACCATCACTGCTAAAGCTGTAAAAAGTGTAAACAAATCGATTGACGCATTATATAAAGGTATGTTTTTATTTGATGGAATGATAATTTCGTTGAGAACCATTAGTAAAAGTGCTGCAAAAATAATTCCGCCTAAACCTGCAATTAATGTTAAAACTACTGATTCTAACAAAATTTGTCCTCGAATTTGAGCAGGAATTGCACCTAATGCTCTTCGAATTCCAAATTCTTTTGTTCGTTCTGAAACTGTAATCAATAAAATACTTGCAATCGCAATAACCCCGGAAAATAATGTCATTCCTCCTACAACAATCGCTAGGAACTGCATTCCTTTTACGAATTTCATAATCTTTCCAAGCATTTCACCTAAATTAAAACCACCAATTCCCTGGTCGTCATCTGGCGAAATATTTTTAATTTGTTTCAGATATGTTTTTAATTCTTTTTCGAATGCTACAATATCATAATTATTAGGTAAACTCAAACTTAAATATTGAATCGTTTCTCCTTGATTGTATATTTTTTGAAATGTTGTAAACGGAATAAACACTTGATCTTTACTCTCTACAGGCGAAGAAGGTGTGTCGTAAACGCCGACAATTGTATAATAACTATCGCTAATTCTGATTTCTTTCCCTAAAGGTTTCGGTTTATCACCAAAAAATTGTTCGGCAACTTCAATTCCAATTACACAAACTTTCGATTCAGTTTTGATATCATCTTCATTGATAAAACGACCTTGAATAATATCTTTCCCAAACATTCGGTTTTGATCTGGATAATCTCCATTAACCGTGTAAAAATTATATTTTGTTCCGTAAGTTAATATTGAATTTGGTTTCGAGTTTCGAGGAGCTAACAACGAAATTTGAGGAAAACGAGCCTGAATTTGACGAACATCACTCATTTTCAATTCAATTGTGCGACCTTTTTGAAATCCTTGATATGGCATCGATGTTGTCCCTCCCCAAACAAATAATGAATTGGTTGCGGCATTTGCCAAATTACGGTCAAAACCATTTTGCAAACCGCGTGTTACTCCTAACAATAATACAAATAAGAACATTCCCCATGCAACACCAATCATTGTCAAAATAGTGCGCAATTTATTTTTGCGAATCGCCGCGTAGACTTCGCTCCAAGCATCTGGATCAAAAACAAATTTTATAAAGTTCATTATTCGTCTCTTAAAGCATCAATAGGTTTAATACGTGCTGCATTCAAAGCTGGAATTAATCCAGAAACTGTTCCTGCAACAAATAAAATAATACAAGCCATTACCAACGAATTAGTTTCTACACCTGGATTATAAATAAAATATTCTTCTAAGCTATCTCCAATATTTTCTACAACAAGTGCCGCTAAAGCAATTCCTATTGCTCCGAAAATAATTGTAATCATAATTGCTTCTTGTAAAATCAGTCCCAAAACATTGGCTGGTGTTGCGCCTAAAGCTTTTCGAATACCAATTTCTTTGGTACGCTCTTTTACACTAAACACCATAATATTTCCGATACTTACGATTCCTGCAATCAAACTTCCTCCACCAATTACAAATACAATAATTGTCAGAATCAAGAAAAATTGATTGGTATCTTCCATTGCATCAGCCGCATTTCGCACCCAAATTCCACCATAATCAGAAGGTGCAACATTATGTCGACCTTTTATATTATATTCAATTGCATTTGCAAGTTTAGAAATGTCAGCCAAAGCCATTCCATCTTTTGGTGTTACAATAATCGATGATACTTTATCTGTAGCATAAATCGTTCTAAACGTTGTAAAAGGTGCATACAAAGCACGCTCGGCATTATCACCACCATCTTTACTTTCGAAAACACCAACCACTTGATACATACTTGAACCTAATTGCAAATACTTACCAATCGCAATCTGATTTGGAAAAAAATCTTGCGCAACCAATCGTCCAATAACAATTGATTTGGACTGATTCTCCATATCTTTTTTATTGATAAATCGACCAAGCGTTACATTTTCATTAATCATTGATTCATATTCTGGATAAACTCCAGTAATTGAATAACTTCCTGAATTAGCTTCATTTCTAATCGTATCACTTTTCGAAATTGTACTTACAATCGATTTTATTTCATCTGGAAAAGAATGTTTAATAAAATCAAAATCTTTTACATCCAATTCAATTGTACGTCCTTGTTTGAAACCATTGTAAGGTTCTGTTGTTGTACCTCCGTTAACGGTAATATTTAATGAATTTGCTTTGAAAAATTCTTGTTGAAACCCGTTCTGCAAACCATTTCCCAATCCATACAATGTAATAAACACAAAAAGCGCCAAAGCGATTGTCAAACCCGACAATGCTGTACGCAATTTATTACTTGCAATGGACGACCATATTTCGCTCCAACGGTCTGTATCAAACATATTTTATATTTAAGATTCTTTGATTTATGATTTACGAAGTTTGAGATTCGAAAATCATTAAACTCTTACTTGTTCTACTTTTTCGTCACTTACAATTACACCATCTTTAAGACGAACAATACGTTTACACATATTTGCAATATCATCTTCATGCGTCACCATTACAATTGTTTTACCTTCGTCATTAATTTCTTGAATCAGGTGCATTACTTCTTGCGAAGTCTTTGTATCCAGCGCTCCTGTAGGCTCATCCGCCAATAACAATTTTGGTTTTGCAGCCAATGCACGCGCAATTGCAACACGTTGTTTTTGTCCACCCGAAAGTTCATTTGGCATATGAGTAGCCCAAGGCTCCAACCCCACTCTTTCCAGATAACTAAGCGCTATTTTATTTCGATCCGATCGTTTTACTTTTTGATAATACAACGGTAACGCTACATTTTCTAATACATTTTTGAAACTAATTAAATTATAAGATTGAAAAATAAATCCTAAAAATTTGTTTCGATAATTAGCCGCTTTAGTTTCGTTTAACTTCTCAATTCTAACACCGTCCAATTCATAAATACCTGTATCATGCTCGTCCAACATTCCAATGATATTCAATAAAGTTGATTTCCCCGAACCCGAAGATCCCATAATCGCAACAAATTCGCCTTCCGTAATCTCAAGGTTAATTCCTTTGAGTACGTGAAGTTTGTTTTTTCCCATTATGTAGGATTTATTTAAATCTCGAATAGATATCATAGATTGTTGTAAATTTCAATAAAGATAACAGATAAGTCGAAATTATAAGAAAAATGTTACAAGCAAGTTTAAGATTTATCTTATAAATAGCGCTAAAATATTTTTCAAAATTAATTTTCAATAATTTTTGAAAGTATAGAAATTTATATATATTTGTGTAAATAATAATTGCAATGAAATTAGAAGAATCAAAAGAAAAATTTGTTCAAACTTGGGGAACTTTCGCTGTTAACTGGGGAATAAATCGTACTATGGCACAAGTTCATGCATTATTATTAACGTATAATGAACCTATTTCTACAGATCAAATTATGGAGGAATTACAAATTTCTCGCGGAAATGCAAATATGAATTTGCGTGCTTTGATGGATTGGGGAATTGTAAGAAAAGAATTGATAAAAGGAGAACGTAAAGAATATTTTGTTGCCGATAAAGATGTTTGGTATTTATTCAAACAAATTACAAAAGAACGCAGAAAGCGTGAAATAGAGCCGGTAATTGATTTTTTAGAATCATTAAAAAACATCGACGATCAATCTGATGATGCAAAAGAATTTGCAAAATTATTACAAGATTTATCTTCTGTTTCGACAAAAATCAATAATATAATGGACCTTGCTATCAAATCTGATGAGCATTGGTTGGTAGGAAAAATCACGAATTTGATAAAATAATCAATTCGTATTTTTTTGAATCACAAATTTCAAAAATTATTGAAAATTCAATATGTATAATATTATTTCGTATATCATTTATCTGATTATTACTTTCTACATCACCATTTTTATTGGTTGAAAAGTGTATAAAATTGGTTTTGTGTACTTGACAAACTTAATCGATAATCATTCTGTTTGTCAATCGATTAATAATCTTTTATTGATTGGATACTATTTGGTCAATTTAGGTTTTTCGGCAATAAGTTTACAAAACTGGGAACAAGTTGACTCCATTACCATCATGTTTTCTTCATTGTCCTACAAAATTGGATTTATATTATTAATCCTCGGAATATTACATTTTATTAATTTATCAATTATTTATATCGCAAGAAAAAGCAAAAAAATAAACACTTAAACACAGCAAATTATGACAAATTACAATCTAATTGCATATTTGGTTTACTTACCAGTGGCAATATTAATGACAATCGCAGTTTCTAACGTTTTATTCAAAAATGGAAAAATATTTATGTACGATATTTTCCATCAAAAAGAAGATATTGCAAGCGCAACAAATTCATTATTCAAAATTGGTTTTTATCTTTTGAATATCGGTTTTGCCATGCTAATTGTTTACATGACTTCTATCGCAACAACCGAAGATTTGATTGTAAAATTAAGTACAAAAATTGGTAGTTTCGCCATTTATTTAGGAATAATGTTGATGCTAAACCTTTTCTTATTTATGAAAGGCAGACGTAGATCTTTGCAACAACAATATTTAAGAAGTTTAGAATCTTAACAAGAAAACCTCCCAAAAGTTAACTTTTGGGAGGTTTTTATTTTAAACTGGATCAACATCAACATCAATTCGTACCGAACGAAAAGCTGCAATTGTATGCAATTGATCTATTTTTGCTTGAATTAAATCTTTTACTTTTTGAGGTGATTGATTTGGTCTAATTTTAATCATCACATCTGTAATATATAAATTATTGATTCTTCCAATCGAAGGCGTTTCTGGACCAAGTAAACATTTTGCATCAAAACTTGGTTTAAGCAAAACGACTAATTGAGCCGCCGTTTTATCCAAACGCTCTTTATTTTTATGCTTGAAACGCAACTTGATTAACCGTGAATAAGGAGGATACAAAAATTCTTTTCGCTCATACAAAATATCTTTCATCGTTGGTGCATAACTGTAGGTTGTGACATTTTGCAAAATCTGATGTTCTGGCTGAAAAGATTGAATCAATACTTTTCCTTGTTCTTGACGACGACCTGCACGACCAGAAACTTGCGTTAACAATTGAAACGCTTTTTCGTGCGCTCTAAAATCAGGAAAATTTAACAAAGAATCTGCTCGAATAACACCAACAAAATTAACATTTCCAAAATCAAAACCTTTTGTAATCATTTGCGTTCCAATTAAAATATCAATTTCTTTGTTCTCAAAATCTTCGATCAATTTTTCGTACGCAAATTTCCCTCGCATCGAATCGACATCCATTCTTCGAACTTTTGCTTCAGGAAAAATTGTTTGAACTTGCTGTTCTATCTGTTCTGTTCCCAAACCTTTTGTATTCAATTCGTACGAACCACAACTCGGGCAACGCAAAGGTTTTGCTTGTGCATAACCACAATAATGACATTTTAGTTGATTCGAGAATTTATGATATGTTAAACTGACATCACAATTTGGACATTCGGGCGTATGACCACACGTATTACATTCCATAATTGGCGCATATCCACGACGATTCTGAAATAAAATGACTTGCTTTTTTTGATGCAATTGATTGAAAATTTCATCACGAAGTGTATGCGAAATATCTTCTGTAATTTCTTTTTCCTTTTGCGCTTTTTTGAGGTCAATCAAATTAATTTCGGGCAATTTTATACTCCCAAAACGTTCAGTTAATTCGACATAACCATATTTTTTATTTTTCGCATTATAATAACTTTCAGCCGAAGGTGTCGCTGAACCTAATAAAACCTTCGCATTCATCATTCCTCCAAGCAACATCGCCATATCGCGCGCATGAAAAAATGGTTTTACATCCATTTGTTTATAAGAAGATTCGTGCTCTTCATCCACGATAATCATTCCTAAATTATCAAAAGGCAAATACAACGCTGTTCGTGGACCAATGATAATATCAAAATCGCCATTCAAGGTTTTCTGCCACAATTCTACACGTTCATTTTGATTGAATTTCGAATGATAAACTCCTACTCTTTCTCCAAAATGTTTTTTGATTCGATGAACAATTTGAGTTGTCACAGAAATTTCTGGTAATAAGTACAACACTTTATTTCCTTTCGCAATTACTTGTTCCATCAATTTTAGATAAATTTCTGTCTTTCCACTTGATGTTACACCATGTAATAAAACGGTTGATTTATCCTTAAAATCTTCTTTAATTTGATTTAAAGCTGCAATTTGTTTCAAGGTCAATTCAGCAATTTCAGCAACTTCTTTCTCATCTTCATCTACACGAGAAGTTTGATGTTGATAAATTTCAACTGCTCCTTTTTCTGCTAAAGATTTAAGTACAGCATTTGTCGCACCTTGTTTTATAAAATCTGCAACTTTTAGCGGTTTTTCTTGCGATTGCGTTTCTAACGTAATCAATTGCAACAAGGTTTCGCGCTGTTTTGGTGCTTTATTTAATTGATTTAAAATCTCGATAAAGGCAGTTTCATTTCCTTTTAAATCTGGATGTAATCGGACATAATTATCAATTTTTGGCGTATATTTTTCGTTCAGTTTTTCATCTAACCGAATAATTCCTTTATCAATTAATAATTTAAGTGTTGGAATTGCTGATTTCTCGTCTACAATTAAAGCTGCTTCTTCAACTGAAATGATTTCACGCAATTTCAACGCTTCAAAAACTAAGAATTCATAATCATTTAGCTCTTCAATTGTTTCATAATTTGGATTAATTAATCGAACAAAAGTTTGAGATTCTAATTTTAATGCAGAAGGAAAAGCATTTCGAAAAACATCGCCCAGTGAACACATATAATAATTCGCCATCCATTCCCAAAAATTAATTTGCGTTTGCGTCACCAAAGGTTCATCATCCAAAAAAGCATGAATCGCCTTTGTTTTGTATAATTCTGGCGCATTTTGATGAATAGAATGTACAATTCCTGTATATAATTTTTGCGTTCCGAAAGGCACGGAAACACGCTGACCAACTTTAATTTGCTGTAAATCAATTTCAGAAAGATGGTATGTAAATGTTCCATTTAATGAAAGTGGTAAAATAATTTCGGCAAAATAATTCGTTGTCATTTTATATGATTAAAAACGCAAGTTAAACATTTTTTTGTGTTAAGAATGAAGATTACAATTGCTTAAAATTTCACAAATTATTAATATTTCATTTTCAGATAGTTTGAAGAATTAATACTAATTTTAAGAGAATTCAAAAACTATCATTATGTTACATGCCATTTTAGATCAGATTTCGGAATCGGAAAAACCAATTATAAAAATCATTTTCAGAAATGATGATACGCGTGTTGTTGCTTTTGGACTAAAAAAAAGTTTGAAATTAATCGATCATCAATTACCTGTAAATGCAAAAATTTTAATGCTGAAAGGTGAAATAGAAATTGATTCAAAAATTGAGATTGTCAATTTAAAAGAATTTGACGAATATATTCTTCCTCCAAAAGTTATTCATCAAGTGACTTCCTTACAAGATTCGATGATGTTGGTTATTCTAAATTTTAATAAAAAAAGTTTTTAAAATATAGTTAAACTCTATTTATTTACACTATAAAAAACTTTATATTTATGATTATTAATTTATCAAAATATGAAACTACTTTTCTCATTAACTACTCTCCTTACCTTAGCCCTATCTTCTTGCAGTACAAGTATTAAACACGATCGATTATTTACTGGAACGATTGTGAGAGATTGTACAGGAACTTACATTCGTGTTGATGACAAAGAGGATTATTTGGTTTGTAACAATGAAATATTTTCAGACAAAAAAGAAGGTGAAACCGTGAGTGTTATTTATGATTTTGAAAAAACATGCAAAGAGTTAGAAAATAAAGCAACTTGTATGATGTATCATGAACATAAAGGCAAGATTAGAATCAAGAAAAATAATAATTAATCAAAAAATCCACTCAAATTGAGTGGATTTTTGCTTTATATAAAATACGATTATTTCGATTTTTTACGACGCTCTAATTCTTTTTCAATCAGCATCAATTCGCGTCCTGTTTGTCCTGCAACAGAAGTGTTTTCTTGTGCTCGACGAACCAAGTAAGGCATTACTTCTTTGATTGGCCCGTAAGGTAAATATTTTGCAATATTGTATCCTAAATGCGCCAAGTTGAATGAAATATTATCACTCATTCCAAATAATTGTCCAAACCAGAAATTTGGATTATTTTTCTCAATTCCGTTTTCGTTCATCAATTTGATTAACAATTCGCAACTTTCTTCGTTGTGCGAACCTGCGAATAAACCAAAACGCTCGTGATGAGAAGCAATAAATTCTAACGCTAGATTATAATCTCTATCCGAAGCTTCTTTGTTTGGTTGAATTGGAGATGGATAACCTTCGGCTTGCGCACGTGCACGCTCTTTCTCCATATATGCTCCACGCACAATTTTGAATCCTAAGAAATATCCTTCGCGCTCTGCTTTTGCATGCATTTCTTTCAAATAAGCCAAACGATCATGACGATACATTTGCAACGTATTCCAAACTAATGCACGTTTTGTGTTATATTTCACCATCATTTCGTCAGTCAAATCATCTGCAGAACCTTGCATCCAAGTTTCTTCTGCATCTACCATGATATTAACATCCAAATCATATCCTTTTTGACATACTGCCTCGAAACGTTGACGAATATTAGCCCAAGATTTTTCTTCTTCTGCAGTTAACGTTTGTTTCTTCCCTACTTTTTCAAATAATTCGATTCGACCAAATGCAGTTGGTTTAAATACTACAAATGGAATTGATTGATTAGATTTTGCTAAATCAACCAAGTGTAACATAACGTCACGAACTTCGTCAAATTGTTTTTCTTCTGTTAATCCTTCGATAGAATAATCTAAAATAGAACTTACGTGATATTTAAATAATTCATTTGCGACAACCACACCTTGTTCTGCCGTTTCTCCTCCTACAAATTGTTTGTAGATTGTTTCACGAATTACAGGTTTTACGAATGGGATATCTACCGCAAATGGTAAATTAAAAAACTTAGTTCCAAAACTTGTCAATGCGGGGCTTCCGATTAACTTGTATAAGTAATACGCTTTCTTTAAATCTTTATCTGATTTCGATTCGAAAGCAAACTGTGTATTGTCGAATAAAGACATGTGAGTTAACTATTTTTTGTGTTAATATAACGTTACAAATTTATAATTAAAACCTGATTAAACTAAAAAAAACCTACAAGAAATTCTTGTAGGTTTTTGATATATTTTAAAGATTGCAAATAGTTGCCTATTCTTATCCTTTTTTAGCGTATTTGCTTCTGAATTTGTCGATACGTCCTGCAGTATCAACCAATTTAGTTTTACCTGTGTAAAATGGGTGAGATGTAGAAGAAATCTCCATTTTGATTAATGGGTACTCTACTCCGTCAACAACTAATGTATCTTTAGTATCAGCACAAGATTTTGTGATGAACACATCTTCGTTAGACATATCTTTGAATGCTACCAAACGGTAATTTGTTGGGTGGATATCTTTTTTCATTTTTTTAATCTTCTTTGTTAACTTTATTGGAGTGCAAAGATAATATTATTTACAGAATGTTACAATCAATTTTATTGAAAAAACATTTAAAACAATACATTAAGCAAATTTAATTTCGAGTGTAATGGGCTTCTTAAAATTAAACCTGCACTTCTTGTACACATTTTTCGTGGTGCAAATATAAACATTTTAGTAATTCGTACAAATATTTTTGGTGAATCTATTCATAAAAATCTATTTTTTATCTTTGTCCATCTACAATAAAACCTATTATTTGCTGTTTAAACTTATATAATGAATCATAATTTTATGAACGTAAAAACATTAATCGCCGGACTTGGTATTGCTTCTTTGATTGGTTTTCAATCTTGTCGCGATGATTTTGACTATGATCCAATTAGTTCTGAATTGCGCTTTAGCAAAGATACCGTTTCCGTAGATACCGTATATAATTTCTCTAAATCTGAAACCTATCTGCTTAAAATTTATAATCCTGAGAATGATGATCGCGTGATTCCAAAAATATATTTGACACGTGGAAATAATTCATTTTTCAATATAAATGTAGACGGAAAAGCAGGAACAAGTTTCGAAAATGTGCCGATTCGCAAAAAGGATAGTTTATTTATTTTTGTTGAAGTAAATGCTCAAGAAGCGCCTCTTAATCCGCTTTACGATGACGAAATTAACTTTAAAACAACCAATTCTTCTAAAAAAATCAAGTTACTTTCTTGGATAGAAAAAGCTAAAATTCATACAAAAGATGCTACAATTTCTTCTGCAAATTGGAATATGGACGAAGCCCAAGTAATTGACGGAAATTTAACTATTACAAGTGATTTAACAATTGATAAAGGTGCAAAAGTTTATTTCAAAAAAGGAGCAAGTTTAACAGTTGGAAACAATGCAAAACTTACTGTAAATGGAGCTTTGAATGAAGAAGTGAAATTTCGTTCAGCTCGTCATGATAATAAATACGATTCGATTCCTGATCAATGGAACAAAATCGAACTAGCTCCAAATAGTACATCAAAAATCAATTATGCAAAAATTATTGGTGCAGATACTGGTTTACACGTAAATAATTCGAAATTAGATATTAGTAATGCTAAAATTGTTAATAATCAATCGTATGGAATTTTAGCAACAAACGCTACAATTACAGGTTACAACTTGGTGATGAATAATAGTAATTTGGCAACTTTAGCAATAGAATATGGTGGTTCGTACGAATTTTATCATTCTACTTTTGCCAATTATTACAATTTTGCGACAAGTGCTGGTCCAGCTTATTCGCTTTTCTTGAGTAACGAAAACAATGATAAAAATGTTTCGGCTTTGACAAAAGCAACGTTCGGAAATTGTATTATATATAATGAACGCACGCCAAATGCTATTTTATTGGATAAAAAAGATGGTGCGGCTTTCAATTATTTATTTGACACCAATGTTATTCACAATGCGGATACTTCAGTATTAAATGTGACAACTGCGCCAAATTTCTTGGCAAGTATTACGTTAGATCCGATGTTTGAGAATACAAATTATTTCGCAAATAAATTAGCTGTGAAAAATGAATCACCTGCTAAAGGGAAAGGAAAAATATCTTTTGCGCAACAATATCCGTTAGATTATAACGGACAACCTCGAGGAACAACTCCTACAATTGGAGCATTTCAATAAAATAAATAAGGTCGAGTAAAACTCGACCTTATTTATTTATTATTTAACTGAACAGATACTTTTCCTTTAAAATCATCTCCTTTAAAATTGATTCTATAACTTTTATAAGATTCTAAATGAATAGATTCTTTTTTATTCATTTTTCCTTTCGAAGCACTACCTATTTGAGTTAATTCTTTTCCTGTATAATCTACAATCGAAAAATCCATTAAACCATTTTTTTGTTTCACTTCATAATCTAATTCAAGTTCTATATCTTGATTTGTTTTCAAGAAATAATAAACTTCTCCTTGCATTTGTGTAAAGTCCAAAACGATTTGATTATTATTTCGTCTAATCACTTTTGTTGCTGAATATGTTGTTCCTTCTGTTTTATAAATTCCATCAATACTCAAATATCTTGACGCATTCGTTGACACATTCGAAACAGTTGAAATTGTAATACAAGATTGCACCAACATCACTGCAAAACACAATAAAATAAATTTTCTCATAACATCATATCTTTACTATTAAGATGCATGTTTTATAAAAAAGTTACAACAAAGATTTAAATTCTATTCGTTATTTCTCGTACCAAAACACCAACAACTCCTAAAATAACCACCTCATCATTTTCGTGTATTTGAACACAATCTTTGTAATTTAGATTTATAGCAATCAGTTTATTGTTTATTTTATCAAAGCGTTTCAACGTATAATCTTCATTATTAACAGAAACAATAATATCATCGTGATGCAACGGAATAAGATCTGTCCGAATCACCAAAATATCATTTTTTTGATAAACAGGATACATCGAATCTCCACCAACGACAATCAAAAAAGTAGATTCGGGATGCGTTAAATAACGTTCGTCCAAACTTATTCTATCGTCCACAAAATCTTCTGCAGGTGAAGGAAATCCAGCATTTACATGACCAAAATTCGGAATATATTTTTTCTCACCATCTGTATTTATAACAAAAAGGTTGAGTTCTTTGTCTAACATTTTTATCTCTCCATTCATTTTTTCTATCGTTTAATACACCACCAACAAATCTTTCCACTTGGTTGTATAACAAGGTGATAAATTATTTTGACGCATTTTCCACGTTTTATTCAAATCTTGCGAAGCTAATTTTATTTTTGCCGCACCAAATTTTTTGTTCAACAAATCGATGACTTTCATCAAATCTGGGTGATTTGGATTTTCTTCTTCAAAAAGCGATAATTGTTTTTGATCTGACGAAACAATTCCAGACACCACTACTCCAGCCTTTTTGTACTCATAACCATCTTTATAAATTTGCTCAAACGCTTTAATTGCAAATTTGGACAACGTTATACTTGAATTCGATTCGTAAGGTAAATGGACCGAAATTGTACGGTAATATTGTGGTTTATTTCTATCAAAATTATTGGTCTGAATAAAAACTGTAACCAAATTGCAAGAAGAATTCTGTTTCCGAAGTTTCTCTGCACACGAAACCGCAAAAGTAGCAACACGCTCTTTTACATATTCAAAATCGTTGGTATATTCTTCAAAACTACGCGTCGTTGCAATACTTTTCTTTGCCGAAATCGCTTCTAAATCTAACACCGCTTCACCTAACAAATCTTTTTTCAAACGCAAACCTACTATCGAAAATTCTTTCCGAAGAAAATCATCTTTTAATTGTACAAAATCCAACGCTTTATTGACACCGATCATTCTCAAACGTCGCGACATTCGTCGACCAATTCCCCAAACATCTTCAATATTTAACCATTTTAACGCTTTATGGATTTGTTCTTGAGTCTGAATAATATAAACCCCTTGATGAACTTCTGGAAATTTTTTCGCAATATGATTCGCTAATTTCGCCAAGGATTTTGTTGGAGCAATTCCTACACAAACTGGCAATTTTGTAAATTGATATATTTTAGATTTGATTTCTAATCCGTAATTTTTCAAATCAAAACGATCAAATCCATTCAATTTTAAGAAACATTCGTCTATCGAATAAATTTCCTGATCAGGCGAATACAACGATAAAATCGACATTACACGATTGCTCATATCCGCATATAATTGATAATTTGACGAAAAAACTTTGATTTTTTTCTGTTCAAAAATACGTTGAAATTGATGCGCAGGCGCACCCATTGGAATTCCAGCTAACTTTGCTTCGGCAGAACGCGAAATTACACAACCATCATTATTAGACAATACTACAATTGGCTGATGAAGAAGCTTCGGTTGAAAAACACGATGGCAACTGGCGTAAAAATTATTACAATCTATCAATGCGAACATAATACAAAGTTGAGAAGTTAAAACGCCACATTGTGTCATCGAAAATGTTAAATTATTCAAAAATAAAAAACCACTCAAATGAGTGGTTTGTATTCTTATTTAATTTTATATTTTTTATGCAAATCTTTTATTACAACAGCTGGTTCATAAACCGTTTGAAATTTTATCGGTTTACTGTTTTTGAAATATTGTACTTTCAGCCACGTATCATTATTATCTAACTTTGTATAGCTGTTACTTTTTTCCAAAACTTTATCGTTCACCGTACTTAAAATTGCAAAATAATCAAAATTATTACGCTGACCAATTTCTGCTGCTCTCAACAAAGCATAGTCAAACGTTTTGTCTTTTTTATTGTATTCGTTTCCATCAAAACTAACAATATAGGTATCATTGTTCACCTTTTCTTCGGTATAACCGCCTGTACCATTATCTTTTTGGTATGCAACAGCCTTGCTGTTATGACAACTTGCTAAAGCAAAAATGAAAGCTCCAGCACATAAAATTTGAGTTAATTTTTTCATATCATTATAATTGGTTATTGAGCTTTAACAAAAATTGTTCCTTTTAAGATATGTTTTTGATATTTCTAAATATTTTCTTAACAAATTATTTTTGAATAAAATACTTTGTTATAAACATTTCTGATTAACAGTGTGTTTTTTAAACATTTAAAATCAATTTTGGCACAACATATTTAACATTCTATTAACTCATTGATTCTAATAAAAATCATTTAAGTTTTAATGCTTTATCTGATAAACTCACCTATTTTTGTAAATCAATTATAAGTAATGAGTAAATTAGAAAAATATCTATTTTCTACCAGAACCATGACGGTCTTGCTATTCATCTACGCAATCGCCATGGGTTATGCCACTTTCATTGAAAATGACTACGATACGGCTACTGCAAAAGCTGTTATTTACGAGGCAAAGTGGTTTGAGGTATTAATGATTTGGTTGATCGTTTTGTTCTTAATGAATATCAAACGATACCGATTATGGTCAAAGGAAAAATTGCCTTTATTGGTTTTCCACTTAGCATTTTTGTTTATTTTTATTGGAGGAGGAATTACTCGTTACATCAGTTTCGAGGGTGAAATGCCTATTCCAGAAGGAGGAACAAGTAACGAAATTACATCGTACAAATCTTATTTCAAGATGATGGTTGATGATGGTACACAACGTTTGGCGTATGACAATCATCAATACAATATGACGTATTTTGACAGAAAAGATAGTACAAGTTCTTTGTTCCGTAGACACTTTGAAGGTGAATATCAGTTCAAAGATAAAGTCATTAAATTAAAAACTTTTGATTACGTACCTCACGCTTTAGATACGGTTGTAAGAAAAAAAGAAGGAATTAATGTTTTAGAAATCGTGACAGTTGGACAAGCTGGACGTAATTCTGTTTTCATCAGAAATGGTGAAATAAAAAGTGTTAATGGAACTTTAGTTTCGTACAATAGACCGCAAGATGGTGCGGTACAAATTACTGGAGAAGGAGAAAATTTGGTTATCAAATCGCCTTTCGAAGGAGAATATGTACAAATGGCTGGACAACAAGTTGGACAAATTACAGACATGCAAAAATTGCAAGAAGGTGCTGGAAAAGTTGAATTTAATGTTCCTGCTCCATTAAAACTACGTTCGTTATATACAATCAACGGAGCGCAATTTGTAGTTCCAAATCCGGCTTTCAAAGGTGAAGTTTTATATAGACAAGGTTCTAAATTTAAAGCAGAAGAAAAGAATCTACCTGGTGCAATTAGAGCCGAAGTTATTGTTGGTGATAAACGCGATACAGTGACAATTGTTGGTGGAAAGGGTGTCACAAATTATTCTGCTGATGTACAAATTGACGGAATGAATATTTCGTTAGGTTACGGTTCTAAATTAGTAAAAGTTCCATTTAGCATTCGTTTAGATGACTTTATTTTAGATCGTTATCCTGGTTCTACAAATCCTTCTTCTTTCGAATCTAACATTACAGTTATCGACGAGGGAAAAGAAACAAAACATCACATTTATATGAACAATGTAATGGATTATAAAGGTTACCGTTTCTTCCAATCGAGTTATTTTCCAACGGAAGACGGAACTATTTTACAAGTTAACCAAGACTGGTGGGGGACTAACATTACCTATTTAGGATACTTCTTATTATTTGGAGGAATGTTTGTTTCATTATTCTGGAAAGGAACTCGTTTTACGCAATTAAACTCTCTATTAAAAAGTTTACATACCAAAAAAATAAATATTTTACTTCCATTATTTTTACTTTCTGGATTAGCATTTGCTCAAAATCCAAGTACTACTGATGGAGGAAAAAATGGACATCAAAAAATTCAGACTGATTCGGAAAAAGGGAACGTTCATTCATCAGAGCACATTGGTAGTTTTTCTACAAAAATGGCTGATGGAGATGAATTAGCGAAGAATGTAAAAATTCCTGACGAACACGCTGATAAATTTGGTCATTTACTTACACAAGATATCGAAGGACGTATAAAACCTCTTAATACACAAGCTTTAGAAATCCTTAGAAAAGTTTATAAAAAAGATAAATTCCACGGATTATCTGCCAATAAATGGTTTATTTCTTTGCAATTAGACCCTGCTTATTGGGTAAATGCTCCGATGATTGAAGTTGGAGATAAAGGAGGAGATCGTTTAAAGAAAATTACAAGCGCAAACGAAGATGGTTACACATCTTTAATGAATTTGATCGATCCAAAAACGACTCGTTTTAAATTAGATAAAGCCTATAACGAGGCATTCTCAAGAAAACCTTCAGAGCGTTCTAAATTTGATGAGGAAGTAATTAAGGTTACAGAGCGTTTCAATATTTTAGATCAAACTGCAAAAGGATATCAATTAAAAATAATTCCAGTTCAGAATGATCCTTCAGAGCGTTGGACTTCTTGGATTTATCAAACACAAGAAAATCCTGTAGAAATCGATACAATGGCACTTGGAATGATTAGTGTTTATTTTAACATGGTTTCGAAAGGATTAGAAAATGGTAATTGGACGCCTGCAGATAATGCGGTAGATTATATCGATAAATACCAACAAAAATGGGGTAAAAATGTTGTGCCTTCTCCAACAAAAGTTGAGATAGAAGTGTTATACAACAAATACAACGTTTTCTTTTGGATGATGATTGCTTATTGTATGGTTGGTGGAGTTTTAATGATTTTATCCTTCATTCAGTTATTTTCAGAAAGCAAAGCACTTCATCGAATTATCAATGTTTGTTTGGGATTAATATTTATTGTCTTTATCGTACAAGCCGCAGGACTTGGTGTTCGTTGGTATTTAACTGGACACGCACCTTGGTCTAATGGTTACGAAGCCATTGTATTTATTTCATGGATTAGTGTTTTAGCTGGATTGTTATTATACAAAAACCGAAACGCATTTATTCCAACAACAGGAGCTATGGTTGCTGTAATTATGATGGGATTTGCACACGGAGGTTCTATGTTAGATCCACAAATTACACCACTTGTTCCTGTACTAAAATCATATTGGTTAATTGTACACGTTGCGATTATCGTTTCATCTTATGGTTTCTTTGGATTAAGTGCTATTTTAGGAGTTTTCTCATTAATTATCATGATGATTAAACCAAATAAAAAGATTGAAATTTCGCTAAAAGAAATGACTTACGTTTCTGAAATGTCATTAACAATTGGTATTTTCTTACTTACCGTTGGTACATTCTTAGGAGGTATGTGGGCAAACGAATCTTGGGGACGTTACTGGTCTTGGGATCCAAAAGAAACTTGGGCTTTCGTTTCTGTAATTGTTTATGCAGTTGTTTTACATATGCGTTTAGTTCCAGGATTGAGAGGGAAATTTGCCTTCAATGTTGCAGCAATGTGGGCTGTTTGGACAGTAATTATGACGTATTTTGGCGTTAACTATTACTTATCTGGATTACACTCATACGCAGCCGGAGATCCAATTCCAATTCCATTCTGGGTTCCTGCAACAGCAGTCGCAATGTTAGTTTTATCTATTGCAGCTTGGTATTTCCAAAACAAAGTTTACCACGTAAAATCAAAAAATTAATTTCTTTAAATATTATAAAATAAAAAAGCTCATCCAAAGATGAGCTTTTTTATTTTAACCTACTTTAACTTACAAATCATAACATTTTTTTTAAATTTGTTTAAAATAGTACGCAATGAAATATTTATTCATCGGATTTTTAGGGCTATTTATAGCTTGTAATGCGCAAGAAACTAAGAAAGTTTCTAAAAAGCAAACCATTCATCAAACAACAAAAACACCTCAAAAAGTGAACAAAATTTACGATTATACATTCAAAGATATCAATGATGACGATTTTAATTTCGCGGATTTGAAAGGAAAGAAAATCTTAATTCTTAACACAGCTTCAAAATGTGGTTACACACCTCAATATGATGCTTTAGAAAAATTGTATCAAGAATATAAAGATCAAGGTTTAGTTATTGTTGGATTTCCTTCAGACAATTTTGGAGGTCAGGAATTTGACAACAATGAAGAAATTGCAAGTTTTTGTAAATTAAATTATGGCGTAACTTTTCCTTTGATGTCAAAAAGTGATGTAATTGGAAAAAATCAAAATGAAATTTTCAAATTCTTAACAAAAAAATCATTGAACGGAAAATCTGATAATGATGTAAAATGGAATTTTACGAAATTTTTGATTAACGAAGACGGAACTTTAGAGGCTTCTTATCCATCAAAAGTAACTCCAGATTCAAAAGAAATAATAGATTGGTTAAATAAATAGTAAATGAAGTTAGATATTCTTGCAATTGGAGCTCATCCTGATGACGTAGAATTGGGATGTGGAGGAACACTTGCAAAAGAAATTAAAAACGGTAAAACAGTTGGTATTCTCGATTTAACAAAAGGAGAATTGGGAACTCGTGGTACTGATGAAACGCGCCGTGTAGAAGCAAATGATGCCAAAAACATTTTGGGAGTTGCTGTAAGAGAAAATCTTGGAATTCCTGATGGTTTTTTCTTGAATGATAAAGAAAATCAATTGAAAATTGTCGAAATCATTCGCAAATATCAACCTGATATTATTTTGAGTAATGCACCTCACGATCGCCATCCAGATCATGGAAAAGGTTCAGATTTAGTGAATACTGCTATTTTCTTATCGGGTTTACCAAAAATTGATAATGGATTACCAGCTTGGCGTCCAAAAAAGCACTTCCACTACATTCAATGGTTGCCTTTAGAACCTCATTTTGTAATTGATATTTCTGGTTTTGTTGATACAAAAGTGGAAGCTTGCATGGCGTATAAAACGCAATTTTTTGATCCAAATTCGAGCGAACCTCAAACACCAATTTCATCGAAGAATTTTACAGATTCTATCCGATATCGTGCATATGATTTAGGAAGATTAATCGGAACTGAAGGTGGAGAAGGATTTATTTCGCGAAGTTATATTGGCGTAAATAATTTAGATTCTTTAATTTAGAAATAAAGGTGTAAAAAACCTTTATTTTTTTGTCAAAATTATTTGCAAGTACCGATTAATAGGCTATATTTGCAGTCCAATTGAGAGATTAAATAAAAGTTAATTTCGCAATAAAAATGGTGATTGTAGCTCAGTTGGTTAGAGCGCCGGATTGTGGTTCCGGAGGTCGTGGGTTCGAGACCCATCATTCACCCTAAAACTTTAGAATTAGTTTCAAAAGAAATTCAAACCAAATGGTGATTGTAGCTCAGTTGGTTAGAGCGCCGGATTGTGGTTCCGGAGGTCGTGGGTTCGAGACCCATCATTCACCCTAAAAACTTTAGAATTAGTTTCAAAAAAAATTCAAACCAAATGGTGATTGTAGCTCAGTTGGTTAGAGCGCCGGATTGTGGTTCCGGAGGTCGTGGGTTCGAGACCCATCATTCACCCATATTAAATCTCAATTTCAATAGAAGTTGAGATTTTTTTATTGAATTAATATCAAAACTTGGGAGCAATGCAAAAATTTGTGATAATCTGAATAAGAAAAAAGCTCTATCTCTAACTTCTTACAATTGCATTCTAAAGCTTTTTAATTTTTGGATTAGGAGTCAGGATTCTTGGTTATTTTAAATTATATTTTTATGGATAAAAAAAATAAGAATGATTTTTAGTTTGATTCTTCGTTGTAAATTTACCAAAACATTCAAAATGAAAAAATCATCAATATTCTTAGGAATGATTGCTTTTGCTGGAGTTTTAAGCTCTTGTTCAACTCAAAAAACAGCAGCAGAATCAACTCAAACCTCAATAGAAATGACAAAAGATTACGCTTTTCAATATTATGCTCAAGTTCCATTAACAACAGATATTTCGCATTTAACAAAAAACGAAAAAGAGATTTTACGTTTGATGTTCAAAACGGCAGATATTATGGACGATTTATTTTGGCAACAAGCTTATGGTGCTAAAATAGATTTGATGGACGAAACGAAAGGTGAAGCCAAAGAATATGCAAAAATAAACTACGGTCCTTGGGATAGATTGAATAACGAAACGCCTTTTATAAACGGTATTGGAGCAAAACCTGCTGGTGCAACTTTCTATCCAATTGATATGACGAAAGAGGAATTTGAACAAGCAAATATCAAAGATGGTAAATCTCCTTACTCAATTATTCGTCGTAATCGTGAAGGAAAATTATATTCGATTCCATACCACGAAAATTTCAAAAATCAATTATCAAAAGCCGCTGAATATTTAACAAAAGCATCAGAATTAGCAGAAGATGCTGGGCTTAAAAAATATTTAAAATTACGTGCTGCAGCTTTGATAAGCGATGATTTTTATGCAAGTGATTTGGCTTGGATGGATATGAAAAATGCAAATATTGATATGGTGGTTGGTCCGATTGAAAATTACGAAGATCAATTGTTTGGATATAAAACTTCATATTCTGCATATATTTTAGTAAAAGATATTGAATGGTCGAAAAAATTGGCAAAATTCGTTCAATATTTACCAGAATTACAGAAGAATTTACCTGTTTCTGCAAATTACAAAAAAGAAATTCCTGGAACTGATTCGGATCTTAATGCGTATGATGTGGTGTATTATGCGGGAGATTGTAACGCTGCTGGAAAAACAATTGCGATTAATTTACCAAATGATGAAAAAGTTCAACTAGAAAAAGGAACGCGCCGTTTGCAATTAAAAAATGCTATGAAAGCGAAATTTGATAAAATTCTTGCCCCAATTGCAACTGCTTTGATTGATGAAAGCCAACAGAAAAACATCAAATTTGATGCATTCTTTTCTAATGTGATGTTTCACGAAGTGGCGCATGGTTTAGGAATCAAAAATACAGTAAATGAAAAAGGTTCTGTCCGCGATGCTTTAAAAGAAGCTAATTCAGCTTTAGAAGAAGGAAAAGCTGATATTCTTGGTTTGTATATGGTGAATCAATTGTTGAAAAAAGGTGAATTGACAGGAACACAAGAAGATTATTTTGTGACTTTCTTGGCTGGAATCTTACGTTCAGTTCGTTTTGGAGCAAGTTCTGCACACGGACAAGCAAACATGATTGCGTTTAACTATTTTGCTGAAAATGGAGCTTTCGAAAAAACTACAAATGGACGTTACAGAGTAAATGTAGCTAAAATGGAAAAAGCAATGAATAGTTTATCAGAATTAATTTTGACACTTCAAGGAAATGGAGATTATGATGGTGTAAAAAAATTATATGCTGATAAAGGAATTATTCACGACGATTTACAAAAAGATTTAGATGTCTTGAAAACAAAAAACATTCCAGTTGATGTTGTTTTTGAACAAGGTCCAAAAATGTTGGGATTGTAAAAATAGATTCAATAAAAAAGCTTTCTCAAAATTGAGAAAGCTTTTTTGTTATTCATATAATTTCGTAGCAAAATCCTTCATCGGATTTCTAACTTTTTTCATTGGCGCTAGCCAATCTTCACTGTCTCTGTATCCCAAAGGAAGCATTAAAACGCTTCGCATTCCTTTTTCTTTCAAATCAAGCAAATCATCCAATTCAGCATTATCAAAACCTTCCATTGGCGTACTATCAATTTTCAATTCTGCTGCTTGAGCAAGAGCAAAACCTAATCCAATGTATGCTTGACGAGCTGTATGTGCAAAATTTTCTTCAGAAGTTTGAGGCAAATAAATTCCTTTCAATTTATCTGTATACGAACCAAAACGACCTCTTGGCAAATCTCTCTCATCCGTTGTATAATCGTAAATTGCATCAATACGATCTTCTGTATAACGATCCCAAGCTACAAAAACCAATAAATGCGAACAATCTACAATCGCTTGCTGATCATAGGCAATTGGAACAATTTTTTGTTGCAATTCTTTATTTTTAATAACTAAAATTCTGAACTGTTGCAAACCTGATGAAGTTGGTGCTAAACGAGCTGCTTCAACAATTTTTTTAACGTCTTCTTCTTCAACAATTAAAGACGGATCATATTTTTTTGTAGCGTAACGCCATTTCAAATCATCTATTAAAGACATAATTACTTATTTAAAATCTTTCTAAAAATACATCAAAAAAGTAATCGATCGACCAAAAAATATGCTAAAATTTATGTTATTTATCTTGTTTCCATTCCAAAAAATAACTTCCAGTTGCATTCGTAGAATTCCAACGAACTTGATAATCACCTTTTGCTAAATCAACTGTAAAATTTTCTTCTTTCGAATTTGTAAGTTGACGATTAAACACTACTTCATTATTTTGATCTACAATTTCAAAAATCATTTCGCCTTCTAATTTAATATTCGAATGAAAATTAGCAGTTAAACTTTTCGAAACATTTAGCTTGATATAACTCGTTCCAGAAGCATCTTCAAACTTCGCTTTTGTCCAATTATCACCATTCGAATTCGACCATTTCGAATCCCCCACTCCTTTGTCAAAAAAAGTTCCTTGCGATTTGATATTTGGATTATCCACTTTTCTATAAAAATTATTCGAATCAACATCTGCATTAACTTTTACTGTAATACATGATTGTAACGAAATCATTGCGATAATAAGTGCTATTTTTTTCATATTAGTTTCTCTTTTACTAAATAGATGCAGCATTTTGAAAAAAGTTACAGCAAACAAATATTTTTAAATCATTTTTGATATGCGTAACTTTCGCAAAATATTCTGATGAACGATACTACAGCTCAATTTTTGCAAGAAAACTTTACTCAAAAAGCAATTGAAAGTTTAACTCAACTTTCAGGAGGAGGTTCAGCTCGAGTATATTCGAGATTTTTTGATCAAAATCAGTCGTATATTTTGGCTGAAAGCTCTAATATTGAAGAAAATAAAGTATTTATTCAGTTCTCTTTAGATTTAAAAAAAGTCATCAATAATATTCCAGAAATTGTTTCAGTTTCAGAAGATTTTGCAACCTATGTTCAAACAGATTTAGGAGACGAAACACTGATGAATATTGTCTTGAATGATTTCGAAAAAGCAAAACCTTATTATTTTAAGACATTAGAAAAATTAGCAATTGCTCAAATTCAAGGTGCAACTAAAATCGATTTTAATCATACTTTTTCGTATCCAAAATTAGATAAAACATTAATTTTAAGAGATTTATTTCAGTTTAATTTTTACTTTTTAGATGTCTTAGGAATTGATTACAATGCAGGAAAATTAATCAAAGATTTTGATCGTTTTGCGTCTCAATTTGATAAACTTTCGCCACAAGGTTTTGTGTTCAGAGATTTCCAAACGCGCAACATTATGATTCATCAAAACGAACCTTATTTTATCGATTATCAAGGCGGTTTATATGGACCTGTTGTCTATGATTTGGTTTCGTTAATTTGGCAAGCAAAAGCCAATTTACCATTTGAATTTAAAAAAGAATTATACGAATTTTATTACCAAGAATTAACCAAACAAATTCCAACTTTAGTTCCAATAGATTTTCGTCAATCGTACGAATATTGTGTAGTTGCTCGACTTTTACAAGTTTTAGGAACCTATGGTTTGAGAGGAATTATTGAACGTAAAAAACACTTTTTAGAAAGTATTTCATTTGGGCTTAAAAACTTAGAATCAATAATCGATTATCCTATATTACAAAATTATCCAGAATTAAAACATATTATAAAAATCCTTGTTCTTCCAGAAACGTTAGAACGCATAAATCATAAAATAAATGGCTAAATTAAACATCAACGTTCGTAGTTTTTCGTATAAAAAAGGAATTCCAACCGATCCAACTGGAAATGGTGGTGGTTTCGTTTTTGATTGTCGTGGAATTCTAAATCCAGGTCGAATTCAGGCATATAAAACACAAACAGGGCGCGACGAAGAGGTTAAAAAATACTTGAAAACAGAAACTAAAATTGCAGTTTTTTTAGAAGGTGTTTTTCAAATTATTGACATTTCGATCGAAGATTATTTGCAACGAGGTTTCGAGAATTTAGAAATTAATTTTGGTTGCACAGGCGGACAACATCGATCAGTTTATTCTGCTGATGCGACTGCAAAACATATTCAAGAGAAATTTCCAGAAGCGCAAGTTACGTTACATCATATTGTGCAAGAAGAAAAAAATTGGATAAACGAGGCGTATTAATATGAAAGCAATGATTTTTGCAGCGGGTCTTGGGACTCGTTTAAAACCATTTACTGACAACCATCCCAAAGCTTTAGCAGTTGTAAATGGAAAACCTCTTTTGCAACGAAATATAGAATATTTGAAATCTTTCGGAATTAATGAAATCGTGATTAACGTGCATCATTTTGCAGATCAAATCATTGAGTTTTTAGAAGATAATAATTATTTCGGAATTGAAATTACTATTTCAGATGAAACAGATCAAGTTCTTGAAACTGGTGGTGGTTTGGTTAAAGCAAAAGCTAATTTCGAGGAAGATTTTTTGGTGATGAATGTGGACATTTTAACAGATCTAAATCTTGCTAAATTTATCAAAGCACATCAAGAAAACAAAGCGTTAGTAACGTTAGCAGTTTCTGATCGAAATTCATCTCGTAAACTATTTTTCAATGAACAAAATGAATTAAAAGGTTGGCGAAATCTGAAAACAGAAGAAGAAATAAAAGCTGTAGATTCTTTAGACAATTGCAAAGATTTAGCTTTTAGTGGAATTCATGTTATTTCTCCTACTCTATTTGATAAAATTACAGAGAAAGGTAAATTTTCTATCATGAAAGTTTATATGGACTTGATGAAAACTGAATCTATCATTGGTTTTGATCATTCTGGCGGAATTTTAATCGACGTAGGTCGACCAGAAAGCGTGTTAGAAGCAGAACAATATTTTAAATAGAAAACAAAAAACTCAATTCAATGGATTGAGTTTTTTTATGCAAAAAGTTTACATATCTTAGACAGAATGAAATACATTAATTATTTTGTCTATTTAACTATTGTTGTAGTGATAATTCTCGCTTCAATACTTTACTTTTCTTTCAAAACAAAAGTTGGAAAGATTCATAAAAAAGAAATTATTGATAAAGGCACTTCTTTCGAGCCTTGTTCTTCTATGATTTATCAATATTATGGTACTGACGCAGGTTACAAAACAGAGCGTTATGGCATTCGTAAGGTAATTTCAGAACCAATTCATCAATTAAAATTTCCTAATTTTTCTGGAAATATAAATGTACGTTTTGTAATTAATTGTAAAAACGAAATTGGTTATTTCAGAATTAAAGCAGTTGACCAAGATTATAAAAAGGTTGAAATTTCTGATGATTTGCAAAAGAAAATTGTTGCTATTGTTCAACAATTAAAAGATTGGAACGGGAAAAATGTAGATTCGTATTATCAAATTCAAATAAAATTAAAGGATGGAAAAGTTGAAGACATTTTTTAAGTCAAAAACGTGGCGAATTATTTGGGGAACATTTAAATTATTAATTTCTATTCCGATTTTTGGTATTTGTGCTTTATTAATTTATTCATTGTTTTTTTCAACTCTTAAAACAAGATTTAATTTATCATCTGATCCTCAAGGAAGTTATTTTTCAGTTTTTATGTTAGATCATTTGATAAAAACAAATCCTAAAAATGAAAAAATTCTATGGGAATCTTCAGTTGCGTACAATAAAGCTGGTGAAAATGAAGAAGGAATTCGTCGCTTAAAAAAAGTAATAGAGATGAATCCAAGAGATTATTTGGGTTATTCTGGATGGATAAAACAAACAAGATTGAGAGATTACGAAAATTCATTAATAGATTTTCATCGTTTGGATAAATTGTCTAATGTTGTAGAATATCCTTGGGGAGAAAATATTTATTATTTGATGGGGTTGTCTTATCAAGGTTTAGGAAATTACGATTCCGCGATTGTTTATTATGATAAATTTATTGCATCCGAAAAAAATCCCGATAATATTTATCCAAGAATGTACACTTATCGTGGAAAAATTGAAGCTGATCGAAAAAATTATTCAAAAGCTTTAGATTTTTACAATAAAACAATCGGTTTGGATAAAAATATTGCGGAAGCCTATTACTATAAAGCCGAAACATTCCGACTTACTAATCAAAAAGATTCTGCAAAAATAAATTACAATAAAAGCTTAGTTTTGATTAAGAAAGGATTCAAAGATACTTATCCTTATGACGAACGTTTTTTAGAAATTTATGATACAGAAATTCAGGATAAATTGAAGGAATTGTAAAAGTAATTGCTCAAAAAAAATATCCATTTTTTTTAATTTCTAGACTTCGCTTGAAATAATATTTTCTGAATTTATTTTTAAAAATCAATAAAACTCGCCATCTACATAAAACCATTTGCCATTCTCTTGCACAAACCTAGAAAGTTCATCATGTTCGTAGATTTCACCTTGTTTGTCTTGGTAATAAGCTCTAAATCGAACTTTATTATCTTTAGCAAAAACAATTTCTAACTTTAACCATTTATTCGATTTTGCCCAATCTTCGATATCACTAAAATCATTATCTTTTTGCGTAGAAGAATGTGTTGTATCAACTAAATATTCAGGCAAAACCATTGCAAAAGCAGCGTAACGAGAACGCATCAACTCTTCGGGAGTTTTTGGCAATTCAATATTCAAATGAAAAGGTTCGCAACAAGTTGCATATACTTTTCCAGAACAACAAGGACAATTCATTTTATTCTTTATTTTTTGCAAAGATACTGTTTACTTGTCTTTGTGGTAATGATAATGATCCTGAATCACCACTTGAATAAAATCAATATTTCCTAAACCATCACTTTTCACCTCCATTATTTCCTCCAGTTTTCGCGTTAATTTTAATAAAATATCATAATTATTATTGTTTAATGCAGACGTAAAATTTTCTTTTACAATATTAATATCACGATCAGACAGGCGATAAACTTCGGGAAAACGAATTTTATAGGTTTCAGAAACTTCAGCGAAAATAGTTTGTGATAAAGCTAATTTCGGATTCAAATCAATCAAACATGTATTCGCAACAATATCACCTAAACGTTGACCATTTTTATTGATAATCATTGTAATCAAAGCAATCAAACCAAAAAACATAAACAATTCGACAATTCCAATTACCCAACGCAAGAAATAATCAAAATTATTAGCGCGGTTTCCATCCATTCGTATCACACGAATCTTCATGATCCATTTTCCAACAGTTTGCCCTTTCATTAAAATCTCTAAAATCAACGGATAAAGTAAAAATATAAAACCTATTATACTATAAATTCCCATACGAAACCATTCGTCTCTATTCGGAATAAACTCAGAGAAATAATACATACCGTAGACTAATATGATTCGGATAATCATATCGATGATATACGCAAGCAAACGTTTTCCAAGTGGTGCAATATTATATGCAATTTGCACGTTTTGTGGTGTATTGACTAAAAGTTTATTCATATATTTGGTTCACTAACAACTACTCTACTATGAGAGAAGCGCATTTTATTGATAAAAATAAGGCGAAATGGTCTGATATTGAACATAATTTGAAAAATAAAATTGATGTTCATCCAGATATTTTAGCAAAAAACTACATCGAAATTACAAATGATTTGGCGTTTGCTCAAACTTATTACCCAAAAAGTAAGACAAAAGATTATTTGAACGAGTTAGCTTTATTTGCACATCAGTCAATTTACAAAGATCAACGAACTTCTGGGAATCAATTTGTGCAATTTTTCAAAGAAGATGTGCCAAATGTAGTCTACAAAAATCACAAAATGTTGTTGTATTCATTCTTGATTTTTGCTTTAGCAGTTTTAATTGGTGTTTTATCATCGCATTTCGATCCCGATTTCACACGATTAATTTTAGGGAATCAATATGTAGACGAAACATTAATGAACATCAAAAAAGGCGATCCTGCAGCAATTTACAAATCAGGAAGTCAGACAGGAAGTACGTTAGCAATTACAATCAATAATATTCGAGTTGCTTTTTTCGCTTTTACATTAGGCTTATTTTTCAGTATAGGATCAGGATATATTCTATTTTCGAACGGAATTATGTTAGGTGCATTTCATTATATGTTTTTCAAAGAAGGCGTTTTGGGAAAGGCAATGTCAGCAATTTGGATGCATGGAACAATCGAAATTTCGGTGATTATTATAGCTGGCGCTTGCGGATTAATGCTTGGAAATGGCTTTATGTTTCCAAAAACTTTATCTCGAAAAAAATCACTCACAATCAAAGCAAAAGAAGCGGTAATGATTTTATTAAGCACTGTTCCAATGTTTATTATTGCTGGATTTATCGAAGGTTTTATTACGCGTTTATATGATGTTAACATTGTATTGAGTTTATTGGTGATAATCCTTTCATTAATCTTAATTATCTGGTATTACATCATTTATCCGATTCAAAAAAATAGACAAAAAACTTTTTCGTTCAATCAAACTTTAGAATCGAATGAAACAATTTAGACTATTTTTTACATTTACATTATTATTGATTCAATTCGTTGTTTTTGCACAAGAAAAAACAGCAGAATTTAAAGCATTCAAAGAAAAATATGCTGGAAAAGAATTTGATTATAATGATGTTCCAAAACCTAAAAAAGAATTCGAATCTGGCTTTTTCTCAAAAATAGTCGAAGGTATTTTTAGATTTCTCTCTTATTTACCTTGGGAAATCATTTTCTATTTTGTAATTGGATCATTCTTAATTTTTCTTGCCACACGTATTTACAAAAATGGTGGAATTCTTAAACGAAATTCGAAAAAATTATATGACGAATCTGATTTTGATTTTATCGAAGAAAATTTAGCCGAAGTTAATTTGAATTCATTAATCAATAAAGCAGAAACAGAACAAAATTTTGCTTTAGCAATTCGTTATTTGCATTATCAAAATCTACAAAATTTAGATAAAAAAGGTTGGATTGAATGGGATCCAAAGAAAACAAATCAACAATTTATCAATCAAATAAAAGACGAAAAATCAAAGATTTTATTCAATCAAAATACTAAAATTTTCAATCAAGTTTGGTTTGGAAAATTTAAAATTGATAAAAATAAATACCACGAATTCAAGACGAATTTCAATCAGTTTAATCAATATTTAGCCTCATGAAAAAGAAATTAGGTATTCTATTAGGCGCTATTTTATTGATCGGAATTTTTGTGTTTTCGTTTTCAAAACTTCGTTATAAGCTTCCTAAATCATGGAATGTAAGCCTTTATCAAAATAGTAAAGATCCGTACGGATTATTTATTATGCACGAAGAACTTGGGAAGTTATCCAATGGAAAAATGAAAGATTTGGAAAAACTTTCTGAATTAAAAATTGATCCTAAAAAAGCAAAAGATTATGCAGTTGTTGTGCTTGGTTCTGAAATTTATTTTGATACAGTTTCTAAAAATTTATTGAGCAAAATTGCCGAAAATGGTGGAATTGTGATGATTGCAGATTATTATGACAATTTTGGTGATGACACAAATGGAAAAGAAGATATTAATGAAGAAACGTATTCTACAGATACACCAACAACTGATTCTACGGAATCTGAAGAGAATATCTTGTACAATCAGACAATAAATATTAATGATCATTTTGAGCTTAGAACAAATAAATTGTTCAAAATAAAGAAGAAAAAAGAAATCGAACATCATTATTTTAGCGACATCACAAATGATTCTGAAATTTTTGGAACAATTACTTATAAAGATAAGGCTTACCCAAATTATTTAAAAATCAAACCAAAAAATTATAAAGGTTATTATTTATATCACGCAGAACCGATTTATTTTACCAATTATTATTTGTTAAATGAAGACAGTTATTTCTATGCTAAATCAGTTTTAGAACCACTGAAAGGGAAAACTATTTTTTGGTACAATACCTCGAAAACTTATGCAGGAAGTTCATCAATGATGCGTTTCATAATGAGCGAACCAGCTCTAAAAGCTGCTTGGATTACGTTATTGGTTTTACTTTTCTTCTTTTTAATTTTTAGAAGCAAACGCGAACAACGCATCATTCCAATTTATACCAAAGAAGAAAATCATACCGTCGAATTTGCTAAGACAATTTCCTCTTTATACCAAGAAAATGGCGAAGTAAAAGACATTGTTTCAAAGAAAATCGATTATTTTTTATACAAATTGAGAAAAACATTTTTAATCGAAACAGACGATATTACAAACAAACAATTCATTGAAATTGTTGCACAAAAAGCAAATTTGAGCCAAGAAGAATGTCTTGAAAAATTCACGATTCTGAAAAATATTTATCAAAAAAATCAACCAAATGAACACGATTTGAAAATTGTGTATCAAATCATCGAAAACTATAAACAAAAAGCAAATATCTAATGAGCGAAAATACATATCAACCATTCGAAAATAGAGTCGATTTTTCGGATGTACAACATAAAATGCAAACTGTAAAAAATGAATTGAAAAAGGTAATTGTCGGACAAGATGATATTATCGATCAATTAATTTTGGCTTTGCTTTCTAACGGACATTCTCTGATTGAAGGTTTACCTGGAGTTGCCAAGACAATGATGGCAAAATTGTTGGCAAAAACGATAGATTCTGGTTTTAGTAGAATTCAGTTTACGCCAGATTTAATGCCTTCTGACGTGATTGGAACGTCTATTTTAAATTCTAAAATCAATGAATTTGAGTTCAAAAAAGGACCAATTTTTTCGAATATTATTTTAATTGATGAGATTAACCGTTCGCCTGCAAAAACTCAAGCGGCTTTATTCGAATCGATGTCAGAAAGACAAGTGACGGTTGATGGAACAACTTATCCTTTACAAGCTCCTTTTCTAGTTTTTGCAACTCAAAATCCAATCGAGCAAGAAGGAACATATCGCTTACCAGAAGCACAATTGGATCGTTTTATGTTTAAGATTTATGTCAAATATCCTTCGTTAGAAAGTGAAATTGAATTATTGAAAGAACAACAAGAACGCAAAAATATTGACAAAGAAACGTTGGTAGAAAAAGTAATTTCAGGAAATGAAATTATTGAGTTCCAAGATCGCATAAAATCAGTTTTCGTACACGAAGCGTTGATTACGTATATTGCGACAATTGTTCATCAAACCAGAATCGATCAAACCTTGTATATGGGTGCATCGCCACGTGCTTCTATCGCGATTTTAGATGCTGCAAAATCAAATGCAGCGGTGAATGGACGCGATTTTGTGATTCCAGAAGATATCAAGCAAATTGCGCATACAATTTTGGGACACCGCGTTGTGATGGTTCCTGAAAAAGAGATGGAAGGTTTTACAACACAACATATTATTCAGCAAATTATTGATCGCGTAGAAATTCCTCGTTAATGAAATTTTTCAGAAGCTTATTTCTTACCAATCGTTTTTTTTATGCGGGATTATTGATTGCATTTTGTTATGTAATCGCATTTTTTCTATCTTCTATTTACATCATTGCAAAGATTTTGACAGTTGTCTTTATCGTCAGTGTTATTGTCGAAATATTTTTGGTTTATATTCCTAAAACTTCCATTGAAGTTCTTCGAAATTATCCAGAACGACTTTCAAATGGTGATGAAAATGAATTGGAACTTTTCGTAACAAATCATTATCAATTCCCTCTAAATGTAAGGATTATAGAAGAGTTTCCTGTTCAATTACAATTAAGAGATTTTCAGTTTAGAAAACGATTTAAAAGTGATCAAAATACTAAATTTGATTTCAAAATTCGACCAACAGAACGAGGTTCGTATAAATTTGGATTAACAAATGTATTTATTTCTGTTTTTGGATTGATTGAGAAAAAGATCAAAATAAACGAACCAATTTCGATTGCATGTTATCCTTCTTATTTGCAATTAAAACAGTTTCAATTATATTCTACCGCTCAGTTACAAAATCAATTTGGAATGAAAAGGATTCGAAAAATTGGAACAAATACAGAATTTGAAAATATAAAAAATTATACGATTGGGGATGAATATCGTTTGATAAATTGGAAAGCAACGGCAAAAGTAAATCGACTGATGGTCAATCAATTTCAAGAAGAAAAATCGCAGCCTGTTTATTCGTTAATTGACTTAGGAAGAACGATGCGAATGCCTTTTGATGGTTTAAAATTGTTGGATTATTCAATCAATTCTAGTTTAGTTGTCGCAAATATTTCACTTCAAAAAAATGAAAAAGCAGGTTTAATTACATTCAATAAAAGAATTCAAGATCATGTTGTTGCGGATAGAAAAAATCATCAAATACAATTGATTTTGGAGAAATTATACAATGTACAAATTGATTTTTTGGAAAGTGATTTTGGACAATTGTATGCCTATATCAAACGAAAATTAACGCAACGTTCGCTTCTATTTATTTACACCAATTTCGAGACAATTGATGGTTTAGAACGTCAATTACCCTATCTGAAATTGATCAAAAAATCGCATATTGTCGTTTTGATTCTTTTTAAAAATTCGGAATTGAATAAACTTAATCATCAGAAAGCAAAGAATACTACTGATATTTACGATCAAACAATTGCCGAAAAGTTTAATTACGACAAAGAATTAATCATAAATCGTTTGCATCAATTCGGGATTTTAACGATTTACTGCGAACCACAAGAATTGTCTATTAACTTAATCAATAAATATTTAGAGATAAAAGCGCGAGGTTTGTTTTAAAAAAGTTTTATTTAACCAATTATTTAGAAAAAAAAGCACAATTATTGCTTAAAGTTGGTCAATTTAATCTGAACAACCCATGAAAAAACTATTACAGATCTTTTGTTTAATTTTAACAACAGGTCTTTTTGCACAAACAAATTTTATTGAAAATAAAACACCTTCTACAAAGCGCGTAATCCTTTTGGACGCTGGACATGGAGGAACAGATACTGGCGTAAAAAAAGATGAATTTCAGGAAAAAGATATTGCGCTGAAAATTGCAGAAATTATTCAAGAAAAAAATCCTTTTACAGATATTGATTTTGTATTATTGAGAAAAGGTGACGAACAAATTATCAATACAAGTCGTGCGAAAATGATTAATGAAATAAAACCTGATTTGGTTTTATCAATCCATGCAAATTATAATGTAAAAGATTCGAAAAAAGGAACAGAAATTCACCTTTCTCCATTGAATCCTACTTTCGAAGAATGTAAAATACTTGGCGAAAAAATTGGAACAAGTATAAGTTCTTTAGGTTTTGAAAACTTAGGAATTGTTGAAACAAATTCGAAAATATTACGAGATTCACAAGTTCCAATTATTATGATTGAAATCGGTTATTTAACAAATGACGATGACCGAAAAATCTTAACAAACGAAAGTAATTACCCTAAAATAGCGGATAAAATTTTTGAAGCATTGAAGAATTAGACATAAAAAAATCTCAGAGTATTTTGCTCTGAGATTTTTTGTTTTTTCTCTATTTTCCATCCAATTCTTGTTCTTGATGAAAGGCAATTTGACCAAAATCATCTTGTATATTTTGATAATAAACTTTTGCTTGTAAATAATCTTTGAATCCATAACTTAACTCGAAATTATACACAAAAGCTGGTTGCATAAAAGGATTTCCTTCTGTGTAAGAAATAGGATTACTATACCATTTATTTGGATTTAATTCCCAAAAAGCTGGTCGTTGAATTCTTCGCCCAAAATTAAAATTGAACGAATGATCTTCTGTTGACTGATATTGAATATAAAACTTTGAAAAGCTCTTTTCATAAAAATCAATTAGCAGAAAAAATTGTACAATTTTTAGAAAATTATCAATCAATATAAAACGAAAAAAAGGACTTCAATTGAAGTCCTTTTCTATATTTATTTGCAAATTGTATTAATCACAATTTCCGTCTACATCACAAGAAGCACCATTTTGTGGTTGGTCCAAATGATCTTTTTCGTAAGCTTGTGTCAAAGCAGAAACGAAATACTCGACTGGTTGAGCACCAGAAAGTGCATATTTACGGTCAATTACGAAAAACGGAACGCCAGAAACACCAATATTACGCGCATCTAAAATATCCGAAGCAACTTCAAAAACATTTGCATCAGAATTTAGCATTTCAAGAACTTCGGTTTTGTTCAAACCAATTTCTTCTCCCAATTCAGCCAAAACTTCATAATCAGCTACATTTTTACCTTCTGTAAAATACGCTTTAAAAAGTCTTTCTTCTGCTTCCGAACCTTTTCCATTCGCTTGCGCAAAATGAATCAATCGGTGAGCATCACCCGTATTGACAACTTTAGAATTTTGTTGTTGAAAATCAATTCCAACAACTTTTCCCATTTCAGCCAATTGATTATTCATTGCCGAAACTTGTTCTTCCGAAATTCCTTTTGTTTTGATTAAATAATCATTGACAGAAGTAATTTCAGTTTTTGATAAATCAGGATTTAACTGAAAACTTTTCCATTCAACCTGTATTTTATCTTGATAAGGAATTTGCGTTAAAGCTTGTTCAAAATGTTTTTTTCCGATATAACAGAACGGACACATTACATCCGACCAGATTTCAATTTTCATTATAGAAATTTTTGGTGTAAAAGTTTGTAAAAATACGCTTTTTATTTGAATGGATTCGGTTATTTTTCGGTTAATTTTATCTTGAAAAATTATTAACAAAATCTTGAAAAATAATCGTGCTAAATTGAGTTTTAAATTTGTTTAAGACAAGGTTTAAATTACCTTTGCAGTGAACCAAGAAAAGATGATTAGTTTCATTTTTATTCCAAATCAAATAACGAACAAACAATATGTCAACACACGTAGTAGTCGGTCTTCAATGGGGTGACGAGGGAAAAGGAAAAATTACAGATGTATTAGCCGAAAAATCGGATTATGTTGTACGCTACCAAGGTGGTAACAACGCTGGTCATACGGTATATGTAGGCGATGATAAATTTGTCTTACACTTATTACCTTCTGGAGTTTTACAATGCAAAGGAAAATGTATTATTGCGAATGGTGTCGTAGTAAATCCTGAAGCTTTTTTTGCAGAAACTGAACAATTAGAAGCAAAAGGTTTATCTACAGATCACGTTTTTATCTCGAGAAGAGCGCATATCATCATGCCTTATCACATTTTGTTAGACGAATATCGTGAAGAATTTGCAGGAAAAGATAGTCAAATTGGTACAACAAAACGCGGAATTGGTCCTTGTTATGAGGATAAAGTAGCGCGCGTTGGTATTCGTGCAATTGATTTATTAAATCCTGAAGTTTTAGCAGAAAAAATCAAAGAAAATTTAGTGGTTAAAAATGCTTTATTCGAAAAATTATTCAATAAAGAACCATTAAAATTCGAAGACATTTACGAAAAATATTTAGCTTATGGTGAGCGTTTGAAAGAACGTATCTTAGATTCTGAGTTAGAAATTAACCACGCAATTGACGAAGGTAAAAATGTATTATTCGAAGGTGCTCAAGCATTAATGTTAGACATCGATTTTGGTACATATCCTTTCGTTACATCATCTTCTCCAACAACAGGTGGAGTTTGTGTTGGTGCTGGAGTTCCTCCTACAAAATTGAAAAATTTGATTGGAGTTTCGAAAGCATATTGTACACGCGTTGGTAACGGTCCTTTCCCAACAGAATTGGACAACGAATTAGGAGAACAAATTCGTCAAGTTGGTCACGAATTCGGAGCGTCGACAGGTCGTCCACGCCGCACAGGTTGGTTAGATTTAGTTGCATTGAAACACGCTTGTATGATTAATGGAATTACACATTTAGTAATTACTAAATTAGATGTAATGTCGAATATTGATACAGTAAAAGTTTGTACAGGTTACAAAACAGAAGACGGAAAAATCATTGATTATTTCACTTCTTCTACAACTAAATTAGCTGATTACGAAGCGCAATACGACGAATTACCAGGATGGAAAGAAGATATTACAAACGTAAAATCTTTTGATGAGTTACCGCAAACAGCGCAAGATTACATTCACTACATTGAGAAATACTTAGGAATCGAAGTTTATTTAGTTTCGGTTGGACCAGAGCGTTCTCAAAACATTATTAGAACAACTTTATTTTAATAAATTAAATAGTATAGCCTGTCTTTTGTTGGGCTATAACTTTATGAGATATTTTTATGAACGAAATTTTAGAACGATTAAAACAATTGAATTTAGGTATAGATTCTATCGTCCCGATGAAAGGTGGTGATATTAACGATGCTTTTCGATTAGAATCGTTTGATAAAAAATATTTTTTAAAGGTAAATTCCGCAAACAACTTTCCTCATCTTTTCAAGAAAGAAGCACGTGCTTTAGAAGCCATCAAAAAGACCAAAACATTTTCGGTTCCGAAAGTGGTAAATGTTGGCGAAGCTGGAAAAGATTTTCAATATTTATTATTAGAATGGATGGAAACCTCTACTCCAACTGTTGTAAATTGGGAAAACTTAGGAAAAAATTTAGCAAAACTTCATCAAAATACAAGTAAACAATTTGGTTGGTCAGAAGATAATTACATTGCAATTGTCGTTCAGCCGAATAGTTTAACAGATTCTTGGAGCGAATTTTATGCAAAAAATCGCATCATGCCAATGATGAAACTATTGCAAAACAAACAATTAATCAATTCAAAACAAATAAAATCTGCAGAGAGTTTATGTAAACAATTGAATTCGATATTTCCAGAAGAAAAACCTGCTTTATTGCATGGAGATTTTTGGAATGGAAATATTTTAGCCAACAAAAAAGGCGAATTCTCGGTTATAGATCCTGCAATTTATTATGGTCATCGCGAAATGGATTTGGCTATTGCAAAGCTTTTTGGAGGATTTGATGATGTATTTTTTGATGCCTATCACGAAAATAATCCTTTAGCACCAAATTTCGAAGAGCGTTTACCAATTGCACAATTATTTCCATTGCTGATACACGCTTACCTTTTCGAAGGTTATTATGTGAAAGATGTGCAAACCATTTTGAAAAAATTTTAAAAAACAAAACAAACAAATACAATGAACAAGTATCAAAATCCTTTAGAATCGAGATATTGTAGCGACGAAATGCTATATATCTTTTCTCCTGAGAAAAAATTTACAACATGGAGACAGCTTTGGATTGCTTTGGCAGAAATTGAAAAGGAACTTGGATTAGATATTACAGACGAACAAATTCAAGAATTAAAAAATAATGCAACTAATATTGATTATGATGTTGCTGCGGCTTACGAAAAGAAATTTCGTCACGATGTAATGGCTCACGTGCATACGTACGGTGATGTTGCACCAAGCGCAAAAGCAATTATTCATTTAGGCGCTACTTCGGCTTTTGTTGGCGATAACACAGATTTGATTCAGATTCGTGATGGATTTCAACATGTAAAAGGACAATTAATCAATGTGATTGATGGTTTAGCAAAATTTGCGCGTCAATACAAAGATTTACCAACTTTAGGATTTACGCATTTCCAACCAGCACAATTAACAACCGTTGGAAAACGTGCAACACTTTGGTTACAATCTGTTTTATTAGATTTAGAAGAATTAGAATTCAGAATAGATACGTTACGTTTTCGCGGTGTAAAAGGAACAACTGGAACAGCGGCTTCTTTCAAAGAATTATTTGATGGAGATTACCAAAAAGTAAAAACATTAGACAAAAAATTATCTGAACGTTTCGGATTCAAAAATGTTTTTGCAGTTTCAGGACAAACTTACGATCGTAAAATTGATGCTCAAGCATTAGAATTATTATCAAACATTGCACAATCTGCACATAAATTTACAAACGACTTGCGTTTATTACAAAATTTAAAAGAGATTGAAGAACCTTTCGAAAAAAATCAAATTGGATCTTCTGCAATGGCATACAAACGCAATCCTATGCGTTCAGAGCGTATCGCCTCTTTAGCGAAATACGTGATGTCCTTAGCAACTTCTCCTGCAATGGTTGCTTCAACTCAATGGTTCGAAAGAACGTTGGACGATTCGGCTAACAAACGCTTAGCAGTACCTCAAGCATTTTTAACGATTGATGCAATTTTAATCATTTGGAACAATATTTTAGATGGTTTAGTCGTTTATCCTAAAATCATCGAGAAGCATATCGCGGAAGAATTACCATTTATGGCAACCGAATATATCATTATGGAAGGTGTTAAAAATGGTGGAGATCGTCAAGAATTACACGAAATTATCCGTACACATTCTATGGAAGCTGCAAAACAAGTGAAAATGGAAGGAAAATCTAACGATTTAATTGAACGTATCATTGCCGATGAAAATGTAAAAATTGACAAAGAGAAATTAGTCGAATTATTAGATCCGAAAAACTTTACAGGATTTGCTTCTGAACAAACAGAAGAATTCTTAAAAGATTTGGTTGATCCAATTATCGAAGAAAATAAAACACTTTTAGGCGCTCATACAGACCTTAAAGTGTAAACACGCTTAAGACAAACACATGAAACAAAAAAAAGACTTCCAAATTGGAAGTCTTTTTTTAATTTTAACCTTTAATCAATTATAACCAATGAGAAAATTCTTTCTGTTTTTTGCACTTATTTGTTCTTTTCACGTAGTTGGACAAATCAAATATATCACGAACAAAGAATTTACTGTACAAGGAAAAGCCTTTGATAATACACCTTTTTACCATAGAATCGATACCAACAAATACGCAAATCTTCCTGAAAAAGTAAAAGGTTTATTTACTGCTCCCGCTGGATTATATGTTACATTCAAATCGAATACTTCACAAATAAAACTGGATTGGACAACTCGTTCTACTTATTTGGGCGCGAATACAACTGGAATTATGGCGCGTGGGTTGGATTTGTATATCAAAGAAAACGGAAAGTGGATTTTTGCAGGTGCGGCTTTACCAAATCAGCAAAATATCAAAAGTGAATTGATATCGTCAAGAATTTATCAAAGACAGAAAAGGAATTCATACTTTATTTGCCACTTTGGAACGAAATTACAGATTTAAAAATAGGAATTGATGCTTCCGCTAATTTTATCAATCAACCGATTGCGTATAAAAAGAAAATCGTGGTTTATGGTTCAAGCATTGTGCAAGGTGCTTCGGCAAGTCGTCCTGGAATGAATTATCCTTCTATTTTAACACGAAAAACAGGCTATGAATTCATTAATCTTGATTTGAGTGGAAGTGCAAAAATTGAAATTGAATTGGCTGAAATGATCAAAGATATTCAAGGGGTTGATTTGTTTATCTTGGATTGTGTTCCAAATAGTTCACCCGAAGAGATCAAAAGTAGAACAATTCCGTTCGTCAAATTACTCCGAAAATATCATCCAAAAACACCAATCTTGATGGTAGAAAGCTTGATTCGACCAATGAGTAAATTTGATTTAATCGCTCACGAAGATATGACAAGACAAAATCAAACCTATCGAGCCCAATACGATGCGTTGATAAAAGAAGGCATAAAAGATTTGTATTTATTGAAAGGTGATAATTTAATTGGTTCGGATAACGAAGGTTCTACAGACGGAATTCATCCAAATGATTTAGGTTTTAGCAGATTATCAGAGGCCATTGAGAAAAAAGTAAATGAAATTTTGAGTAAGAAATAGATTAATACTTTATACCAACTTTTCTCAAAATAAAACCTAACAACCAAATAGGACCAACCAACAAAAATTGTAAATCTTTGAGAAAACTTGGCTTCTTCCCTTATATTTTGTGTCCAACGAATTGTAAAATCCACGTGATAATAAATACTACCAAATAAACTAACCAAGATTTTGTACCGAATTGCACATTGCACAACGAAATAAAATATTCCATAATCAACATTAGAAAAATCATAATGAAACCAACGACAACCGATAATCTAAAATAAAATATTGAAACAATAACCAATGCAATGATTGAAGCTATACTGATATAACCAAAGTTCTGAACATACAAATGCGGCGCTGGAATGTAGGATATAAAACCAAGAATCGTCCAAAAGATTAAAGGAACACAAATCCAATGAATAGTTTTGTTTGTTCCATTTTGATGACTTTCTCCATATTCACTAAAAAGTTGTTCTATTTTTCTCATATTGGATGATTTTAACTTAAATATAGGTTGAATTTGTTTGATTATTAAACTTTAAAACCAAAATTATAGTTGTAAATTTGAATATAACTTGAAATATCTTACAAAATCCAATTAATGTTTACAAAAATTATAAATGTATTTGCAATACTATTTGGTATCACACTCTTTACCCTACTAACTTATATTTTTTATAATCAAGCTTCTAAAGATTTATCTAAATATTCGCAAGTTGAAGGTATAATAACAAATAAAGGTATTATAAATTCAAACAAAAATTCTAAAATATTCTTTTTAAAACTTTCTAATTATCCTCAAAATCTCGCAGTATACAAAATGACTAAAAATTATTCAGAGCTTGATAATAATATTAGTCACGGTGACAAAGTAAAAGTATATTTTTCACCTTCAAATTCTAATAAAAATAACTTGGATATAGTTCAAATAGAGAAAGAAAATAAAATTTTATTAAGTTATAATACGCACAAAACCACCTACTATTTTTTAACCGGAATAACTACAATCGCTACATTATGTATCATTTTAATGACAGTTTATTATATAAAAAGAAATAAAATTGAGAATCCTATACCACCTATTTTCTAAATAAAACAAATTCAATATTAAAACATTAGCAATAGTTACCAAAATTTGGTAACTTTATTTTATTAAACTAAATAAGACGTTATGGGACGAAATACATCTGTTTCTTTGGGAAATTATTTTGAAGAATTTGTTGATACAAAAGTCTCTCAAGGAAGATACAAAAATGCAAGTGAGGTTATTAGAGCTGGTTTGAGACTTTTGGAAGAAGAAGAAGATAAAATTCAGTTATTGAAAAATTCGATACAAGAAGGTATAGATAGTGGAATTGCAGAGGATTTTGATGCAAAAAAACACCTCGAAACTTTGAAAGCCAAAATAAAAAATAATGGCTAAGTATTTCTTGACAAATAAAGCTGTTGAAGATCTTTCGAAAATATATGAATATACGTTTGAATTGTGGTCACAGAATCAAGCGGATAAATATTATGAAGAACTAATCAATTTTTGTCAGTTATTAGCCGAAAACCCCATGATTGGAAGAAATTATAGTGAGATTAATTCTGAACTTTACGGATTTTTAGCCAATCAACACATTATCTTTTATAGAATTCTAACTAAAGATGAAATTGAAATAACAAGAATTCTCGGTGCGGAAATGGATTTGAAGAATCGTATAAAAGAATAAACTTTTTAATTTTCTCACTTCAACTATTTTCACCGCAAAAAACGATTATACGAGAAAGCCAACTTTTTCAAGTTGGCTATTTTATTTACTTTGGATAAACGACTCGTGAAAAGCAACACGAAGTGTTGATCTATATTATAAAATTTTAAGCTTGCATCACAAAAATAGCAGGACGTTTATGAAAATCATACTTTTCATTTTTCCACTCTTTGATCGATAACGTGCGGATATCTTCGTCCTCTAATGTAATGTGGCACGCGACACAAATCTTGGTTTCGGCACGAAGAATCTTCGTTAAATCGTCTACCATTTGATTGTTACGATAAGGCGTTTCCATAAAAATTTGAGCAATTCCCGTTTTCGCGCTTTCAGCTTCCAAATGCGCTAATTTCTTTTTACGTTCTGTTTTATCGATTGGTAAATAACCGTGAAAAGCAAAGTTTTGACCATTCATTCCAGAAGCCATTAACGCCAACAAAATCGACGATGGACCAACCAAAGGAACTACCTGGATGCGTTTCTGTTGCGCAACTTTTACCAACTGCGCACCCGGATCTGCAACCGCAGGCAAACCAGCTTCGGAAATAATTCCGATCGTTTTGTTTTGATCAAATAATTTGATCAAATCTAACATTTCTTCTGGCTCTGTATCTTTGTTTAGAATGTAAATATCTAAATCGGCTTGAACTTTTTCGGGGCAAACTTGTTTGATAAATTTACGTGCAGATTTTTCGTTTTCTACCACAAACGTATCAATTGCTCGAATAATGTCAAGATTGTATAAAGGCAATACTCTACTGTGTTCGCTTTCACCTAAAAGTGAAGGAATCAAATAAACTTTAGCCGTTTTCATTGTATAATTTTAAAGATTATATTTTTTGATGATTCCGTCTGTGGCTTCATCTAATAATTGATAAACATGCTCGAAAGCATCTTCTCCATCGTAGTAAGGATCAGGAACATTTTGCGTTTGCCCTATTCCATCTTTCAAGATCAATTTGATTTTACTTTGCTCCTCTTCGCTTCGAGCTAATTGTTGCAAATTAATTAAATTTTGTTTATCCATTGCAAAGATTAAATCAAACTCATCGAAAAAAATTGGATTGAAATGCATTGCACGTTGATCAGAAATATCAACACCATATTTTTTAGCAACCGCAACCGAGCGTCTATCTGGTTGTTCACCAACATGCCAATCACCCGTACCAGCAGAATCTACCAAATGATTGTCGCCAACCTTTGATTGTAAAATTCCTTCTGCCAACGGAGAACGACAAATATTACCTAAACAAACCATCAAAATTTTCATTGAAAAAATATTTATAGATTAATCTGAAATTTTACGTGAAATATCTTCAATATAACCACGAAATTGCTTGTCCGTTTCTTGTAAATTTTTCACTGTTTTACAAGCGTGTAAAACTGTTGCGTGATCACGTTTACCGATTTGTGTTCCAATACTTGCCAAAGACGCTTTTGTATATTGTTTTGCAAAATACATTGCTAATTGACGCGCTTGTACGACATCACGTTTACGTGTTTTTGACTGAATATCTTCAATCTTCACTTTAAAGTATTCACAAACTGTTTTCTGAATGTAATCAATCGAGATTTCTTTGCGAGCTGTTTGTACTAATTTAGATAACGTACGTGATGTTAAATCTAAGGTAATTTCACGTTTATTCAACGTTGCTTGCGCAATGATTGAGTTTAATGAACCTTCTAATTCACGCACATTTGTATCAATATTTTGTGCGATATAATCCATTACTTCATCAGGAAATTCGATACCATCGTTTTCTAATTTTTGTTTCAAAATTGAAAGACGTGTATTGTAATCAGGGTTTTGCAAATCGGCTGATAATCCCCATTTGAAACGAGAAATTAATCGATCTTCCATATCTTGAATATCTGCTGGAGATTTATCCGAAGTCAAAATAATCTGATTTCCTCTTTGATGTAAATGGTTAAATATATGGAAAAAAACTTCTTGCGTTTTTGCTTTTCCAGATAAAAACTGAATATCATCCATAATCAAAACATCAATCATTTGATAAAAGTGAATGAAATCATTTTGATTATTATTTTTTACAGCTTCAATAAATTGTTGTGTAAATTTCTCAGTTGAAACATACAAAACAGTTTTCTCTGGGTGTAAATCTTTTACTTCTAAACCTATCGCATGCACCAAATGAGTTTTTCCTAACCCTACTCCACCATAGATGAATAGTGGATTGAACGAAGTTCCTCCTGGGCGTTTGGCAATCGCACGACCAGCCGCACGTGCTAATCGGTTTGATTCTCCTTCGATAAAATTATTGAATGTATAATTATGATTTAATTGCGAATCAATTTTTAATTTTTGCAATCCTGGAATAACGAAAGGATTCATCATTTTACCAGCTTGCAAATTAATTGGCGCTTCTACCTCTTGTGGGCGAGGTTTTTCTTTGTTCGAACTTGGAATACGTACCGTGAATGGCTCACGTCCTTGCGACTTTTGATCCATCAAAATACTGTATACCAATTTTGCATCAGAACCTAATTCTTTTTGTAAGGCACTTTTTAAAATTTTGATATAATGCTCCTCTAACCATTCGTAAAAAAATTTACTTGGTACTTGTATTGTTAAAACATTATTATTTAGTTTGCCCGGACGTATCGGTACAAACCAAGTATTGAAGGCATCTTCTGCAATGTTGTCTTTTATAAAAGACAAGCATTTTTCCCACACAGAATTTGCAGTTATCGTCATAATATTGTCCAAAAGTGCTTAAGTTTTAATGTAAAATACTGAAAGTCAATGTTAAATTTTCATCAACCCTTCTCTACAAAATTGTGAACAAATTTTGAATAAAAAAAATGATTTAGGTATTGATATATTAAAAAATACTTTGTATAATTAAAAATAATCAATAAGTAGTTTTAGATAAAATAAAAATACTGCAAAGATAATCTTTTCGGACATATTTTAGCTTATAAAACTATTAATTCTTATTTTTGTATCACTATGGAAATTACACAAGAAAAAATTGACTTCGCAATTATCAAAGTAGAAAATCATTTAAATGATTTGGGCATCAAAAATAATTTTTCTCTTTTACGAATTGAACAAGGTGAAGAAAAAAATGTAAGGACTTTTTATTATGAAATAGCAAATCCTACTTTCAAAACAATTATTCAAATTCAATATGATTTCTTAAAAGAAGAGCAAAAAGATTCTTCGCAAACTTCTTTTAGTTGGATGGATTACAAAAAAATTACTGAATAGACTTTTTCATTTTTTATATAATTAATGATAAAGTCTTTTTTTTGTTCTCTACTTTTGAAGATTAAAATGATGTTTTAGAAAATTATGGAGAAGATAGAAGAAACCGAACAATTAAATGTTTTTCGCACCAAAACTCGTATTCTATATAAACACACCGATCAAATGAAAGTGGTTTATTATGGAAATTATCCTGAGTTTTATGAAATTGGTCGTGTAGAATTGATGCGCAAACGTGGTTTTCCTTATGCTGAATTGGAAGCAATGGGAATTCAGATGCCAATTATTGAAATGCATACAAAATATATTGGTAGCGCTTTGTACGATGAATTAATCGAAATTGAAACAACAGTTCATGAGCGTGACAAAGGTGTTCGCATTCGATTTGATTACAATATATATAATGAAGTGGGAAAAATAATTAATCAAGGATACACTATTTTATGTTGTATTGATGCCGAAACTCGTCGTCCTGTTCGTATTCCAGAACGTATTTGGACAAGTTTAGGTTTATAATATTATTTAGAATCATTAATTATTCGTTAAAACAAATTCTTGCAAATGATTTCTCATTAAATTTGTTCCTTAACAAAACATGATTAAAAACGAATGTCAACACTTCAAGAAAAAATCAATCAAACGATTGTAGACGTTATCGATTTTCCAAAAGAAGGAATTGTCTACAAAGACATTACTCCATTGTTCTTAAATTCTGAACTTTCGAATGAAATTGTAGACGCTTTTGTAGAAAAAGCAAAAGGTAAAGTGGATATTGTTTGTGGAATTGAAAGCCGTGGATTTTTGTACGGAATTCAGATTGCACAAAAATTAAAAGTTCCTTTTGTATTAATTCGTAAAGCTGGTAAATTACCTCCTCCAACAATTAGTCAATCTTATGATTTGGAATATGGACAAGCAACTATCGAAGTAAATTCGAATTACATCAAAGATGGTGCGCGAGTTCTAATTCACGACGATGTTTTAGCAACTGGTGGAACTGCCGAAGCTTGTGCTAAATTGGTAGAAAAATGTGGTGGAAAAACAACACAGTTTTCTTTTATTGTTGATTTAACTTTCCTACATGGTAAAGATAAATTAACATCTTTTACAACTGATATTGTTACTTTAACAGAATATTAAACTAAAAACTCCGCTCAAAATTTTGAGCGGAGTTTTTTTTATTTTTTAGGCGCTATAATCACTTCTGGCGCTCTTTCATTACCAATATCCAACAAAGCTTTTATATTCGCTAAAATTTCTCTAAAACTCTGTTTACCTTCCGTTTTATAAGGTCCGCTATCCGCATTATATCCAATACAATCCAATCCGAAAACTTTTCCTAAGAAAAGCGCTCTTTTGAGATGATAAGATTGAGAAATTAAAATCACTTTATCAAATTGATAAATATTTTTGGTTCTGTAGATTGTGCTATATGTATCCAAACCTGCTCCATCTAGATAAGTATCTTCAATTTTGACACCTCTATCCAACAAGTATTTTTCCATCACATCAATTTCATTAAAATTCTCGTGAAGTTTTTCTCCAGAAAGTAAAATTACATCCACTTGATCCTCTTTGTAAAGTCGAATTGCAGCATCCAAACGATCTTTCAAAAAACGAGTTGGTTGTCCATTAGCTTGCACTTTTGCACCAAAAACAACTGCCACACGATAATCTGACGGAATATTTCCTTGATAATTGTAAATGTAATACGAAGTAAAAACTTGAATAATCAATGCAACGATCAAAGTAAAAACCGCTATTAATCCAGCGATAAACATACTTTTACGCATTACAAATCTTCCTATTTTTACAAGTTTACTCAACTATCTTTTGTTTTAAAAAATTTTAACATTCAACAGTCTATAAGTTTAGTGATATTTAAAAATTATAAATGTGAAAATTATTTTAAATTTTTCATCGTAATTTTAGAGAATGAATGAGATTGAGTTAAGAACAGTTACCGTTGAACGCTATTTGCAACCTTTGCGCGAAGGTGGTTCTTTGCCTGCACTAGCTGATGCAGATGACGGTTTTAAATATGTTTTAAAATTTAAAGGTGCTGGTCATGGTCCTCGCATGCTGATTTCTGAATTATTAGGAGGAGAAATTGCACGTGTTTTAGGATTTAAAGTTCCTGAATTAGTTTTTGCAAATTTGGACGAATATTTTGGTCAATCCGAAGCTGATGAAGAAATTCAGGATTTGTTAAAATTTAGCGAAGGAACTAATTTGGCTTTGCATTATTTATCTGGTGCAATCAATTATGATCCTGCTGTAATGAAAATTGATGATAAATTATCTTCTCAAATTGTTTGGTTAGATGCTTTTTTGACGAATGTTGATCGTACTTTTCGCAATACAAATATGTTAATGTGGCACAAAGAATTGTGGTTGATTGATCATGGTGCTTCCTATTATTTTCATCATTCGTGGGACAATTGGGAAAAAGCAGCTCTTGCACCCTTTACGCCAATTAAAGACCATGTTCTATTGAAAAATGCTACAAAACTTGAAGAAGTTGATACAGAATTTAAAGCGATTTTGAATGATGAAATCATTGATAAAATTGTCGATTTGATTCCTGATGAATGGTTAGAAACAGAAGTTACACATGCTACTCACGAAGAAATGAGAACGGTTTACAAAACATTTATCAAAACACGATTACAACATTCCGAACTTTTTATAAACGAAGCGAATAATGCCAGAAAAAATCTTATATGAGTATGCAATTCTTCGTTTGGTTCCTAAAGTTGAACGCGAAGAGTTTATCAATGTTGGAGTAATTTTATTTTCGAAAAAAGAAGATTATTTGAAAGTAAAATATTTTATTAATGATAGTAGAATCAATGCTTTTTGCCACGAATTAGATCTTGATTTTATTGACAGTAATTTGAATGCTTTGTCTAAAATTGCCGAAGGAATTCATCCCGAATCTGCTGTATCTAATTTCGAAACCCCTGAACGTTTTCGTTGGTTAACAGCTGTCAGAAGTTCGTCTATCCAAAGTTCTCGTCCGCATCCTGGTAAAACAACAAACCTTGATAAAACCTTGGATCAATTATATAAAGAACATGTTTTATAAAAGTTAAACGCTTAAAAACGAATGTTTTAAAAATATTTTCTTAAATTTGGTCATACATTAATTTTAAATTATTTATCGCCATGAGTACATTAAGAAACAAAGTTCAGCTAATTGGGAATGTTGGTAGCAATCCTGATGTTAAAACATTAGAAAACGAAAAGAAGTTTACAAAATTTAGTCTAGCAACGAACGAAAGCTACACAAATAGCAAAGGTGAGAAAGTTCAGCAAACGACGTGGCACAATTTAGTTGCTTACGGACCAATTGTAAATGTGATCGAAAAACATGTAGAAAAAGGGAAGCAACTTGCTATAGAAGGCAAATTGACTTACCGAGATTATCAAGATAAAGATGGTCAACAAAAAACGATTACAGAAATTATAATTGATGAAATTGTACTTCTTTAGCGTTTAAAATAAAAGGGAAACAGTGATGTTTCCCTTTTATTATTTTATAAGATTCCAAAATAAATTTGGAATATGAATTATCCTAACATTCGAATCGCGGTTTTTAGACCTTCGATAAATGTATCTATTTCTTCTTTTGTATTATAAACAGCGAATGAAGCGCGTACCGTTCCCGGAATATTGAAATGCTGCATAATTGGTTGTGCACAATGATGACCAGTTCGAACAGCAATTCCTTTTTTGTCCAAAATCATTCCGACATCAGATGAATGAACGCCGTCAAATTTTAAGTTGAAAGAAACTGCACCAGAATGTTCTGCATCTTTTGCATAAATCTCCACTTCATCAAATTCTGATAAACGCTGAATTGTATAATCTACTAATTCTTTTTCGTAATCGTGAATCGTTTGCATTCCGATAGAATTGATAAAACCTACAGCAGCTCCAAGACCGATAATCCCTGCAATATCTGGTGTACCTGCCTCAAATTTGAAAGGTAAACAAGCATAAGTCGAAACTTCCATCGTTACATCTTTTATCATCTCTCCTCCTCCGTGGAAAGGTGGTAATTCATTCAAGATATCTTCTTTTCCATACAAAATACCGATTCCAGTTGGACCATACATTTTGTGTCCAGAAAAAACCAAGAAATCACAATCCATTGCTTGTACATCAATAACCGTATGTGGAGCAGATTGCGCCGCATCAATCAAAACCCAAGCACCTTTTGCATGTGCTTTTTCAATAATAGTTTTGATCGGATTTACAACACCTAAAGCATTCGAAACTTGATTAACACAAACTAATTTGGTTTTATCTGTCAATAAATCATCCAACTTCTCAATATCCAAAATACCTTCTGCAGTTAACGGAATATATTTCAATTTAGCACCAGTTCGCTGACACAACAATTGCCAAGGAACGATGTTAGAATGATGCTCGATTTCGGTAATAATAATTTCATCATCCGCTGTTAGGATATTACGAAGTGAATTAGAAACTAAATTAATTCCTTCCGTTGTTCCACGCGTAAAAATAATTTCGTAATCGTGTTTCGCATTGATAAATTTCTGAATCTTACGACGCGATTCTTCCATCAAATCTGTTGCTTCTTGACTTAATGTATGAATTCCACGGTGTACATTTGCATTGTACTTTTCGTAATATTCGTCCAAAACATCTAAAACAACTTTCGGTTTTTGAGAAGTTGCACCATTATCTAAATAAACCAATGGCTTTCCATTGACTTCTCTCTCTAAAATTGGAAATTGACTTCTTATTTGTTGAATATCTATTGACATTTTTTTAAGTTTTGAGTGATGAGTTGTGAGCTATGTGTAATAAAAAAGTAAGTATTCAAAAATAGTTTCAAATACTTACTTTATATTTCAAAATAAGTTCTACTTAAAACTTATTACGTATAACTCAGAACTATATTTTATAATTCGAAATCTAAACTAACCCCTAATTTTTTTGCAATTATAGCGTTTACTCGATTTGAGATTTGTGGAATTTGCACATGTCGTAAAGCGTCTGCAGCAAAAGCATACAATAACATTGCTTTCGCTTCTTTTTTTGGAATACCACGTTGTTGCATATAGAATAAAGATTCTTCTTCTAATTGCCCAACTGTACATCCATGTGAACATTTTACATCATCAGCAAAGATCTCTAATTGAGGTTTTGTATTAATTGAAGCTCCATCAGATAATAAAACATTATTATTTTGTTGGAATGCATTCAATTTTTGTGCTTCTTTGTGTACATAGATTTTACCATTGAAAACACCTTGTGCTTTCTCATCATAAATCCCTTTGTACAATTCGTGCGACTCACAATTCGGGAAATTATGCTCCACAAATGTATGATGATCGATATGTTGTTTTCCATCAATCACCGTAATTCCGTCCATTACAGAGTTACAATTTTCTCCATTCTGGAAGAAATTCAAATTGTTACGAACAATTTTTCCTCCAAAAGCAAACGTAAATACATTTGCACGAGAATCTCTTTCTTGATTGATGTATGTATTATCAACTAAAGAAGCATCGTTAGAATCATTTTGGAATTTGTACCAATGAATCTCAGAATTACGTCCAACATTCACCTCCGAAACAACATTTGTTAAGTTTGCTTTTTCGTCTAATGTTTGATGTCTTTCGATAATTTGAACTTGCGCATTATCTCCAACTACAACCAAATTACGTGGTTGATACATCGCTTCTTGAGAAGCTCCTGTTGAGAAATAAACAATCTGAATTGGCTTAGATAAAATTACATTATTTGGAACATAAATGTAAGCTCCATCTTTTGCAAAAGCTGTATTTAAAGCAACTAAACTTTCACCTTTTTTCGCAATTTTTCCGTAATAATTCTCAATTACAGCTTGATGAGTTGTTTTATGCATTGCGCTTGACAAGACACAAATATCAGCTTCATCATGTGTTGTATTTGACAAAAACGAAGAATATTTTCCATTAATGAATACGATTGTGTACGTATCGATATCATTAATCAAATATTTCTTGATGTCTTTGTACTCAATTGCAACTTCGTCTTCTGGGAACAATTTGTAATCCACCTTCAACAAAGGAGCAAGATTTGTATATTTCCATTCTTCGTCTTTACGTGTCGGAAAACCTTTTTGATTAAAGATTTCGATGGCTTCTTGACGTAAACCTTCGATTTCTTTATTCACTTTGTTTTTTTCGTTGAACACTAAATGACGAGAAACTAAATTTTCTTTTAAATCAATCATTTTAGATATTGTATTAATGTATTATGTAAGAAGTAAAAAGTACTTTGGACTTAATACATTTTACATTTTACAAAATGTTTAGATTCCTGCTTCTTCTTTTACCCAGTCGTAACCTTTTGCTTCTAATTCTAAAGCTAATTCTTTACCACCAGATTTAATGATTTTTCCGTCTGCTAAAACGTGTACAAAATCAGGAACGATATAGTCTAATAAACGTTGGTAGTGTGTAATTACTAACACTCCATTGTTTTCATTTTTGAATTCGTTTACACCATCCGCAACAATACGTAAAGCATCAATATCTAAACCAGAATCAGTTTCATCTAAGATGGCTAATTTTGGGTTTAACATTAACATTTGGAAAATTTCGTTACGTTTTTTCTCACCTCCAGAGAAACCTTCGTTAAGCGAACGAGATAAGAAATCTTTTTTGATTCCTAATAATTCAGCTTTTGCACGAATTTCTTTCAACATTTCAGAAGCTCCCATTTCTTCTAAACCTTGCGCTTTACGCGTTTCGTTGATAGAAGTTTTGATGAAGTTTGTTACAGAAACTCCAGGAATTTCGATTGGATATTGGAAAGACATAAAAATTCCTTTTTGTGCTCTTTCTTCTGGTGCTAATTCTAAGATTGATTCATTATCAAACTCGATATCACCATCGGTTACTTCGTAATCTTCTTTACCTGTAATAACGTTAGATAAAGTTGATTTTCCTGCACCATTAGGTCCCATAATCGCGTGAACTTCACCTGGATTAATTTGAAGGTTTAAACCTTTTAAAATTTCGCGCTCTTCGATACGAGCATGTAAGTCTTTTATATTTAATAACATAATCTAATTTGTAAATTAGTTAATGTGATAATTCTTTAATTATCTTGATTTTGATGTACTTATAATTTTATTCACAATTTTAGAAATGTTTACCAATTTATCAGATAAACTTTCTGTATTTGGATAATTTTTAGATAATTGACATAATTCTAACCAATACTTGGTTTCATCAATTTCTTTTGCTGCAATCTTAAACTTGTGAATAAAATCATTCAAGCTTTCAGCGTTTTGAGCTTCTCTAATATTTGCTCCTATTGAAGTTCCTGATTTTAATAATTGATTTGAAATAACAAATTTCTTATCCAATTCAAGTTCTTCACAATATTCTATAATTAATAGTGAAAATTCTAAAGTTAATTTTAAAATGATATTATCTTTTTCCATCATTAACTCATTAACAAATTATCACATCAACTCATTATTAATAACTATCCTACAGAACCTTCTAATGAGATTTCTAATAATTTTTTCGCTTCAACGGCAAACTCCATTGGTAATTTGTCTAATACTTCGCGGCTAAATCCGTTTACGATTAATGCAATCGCTTTTTCAGTATCGATACCACGTTGATTACAATAGAACAATTGATCTTCACCAATTTTAGAAGTTGTTGCTTCGTGTTCTAATTGAGCCGATTTATTTTCGATTTCGATGTAAGGGAAAGTATGCGCACCACACTCGTTACCCATCAACAATGAATCACATTGAGAGAAGTTACGTGCTCCTTCAGCGTTTTTCATCACTTTCACCAAACCACGGTAAGAGTTTTGAGATTTACCAGCAGAAATACCTTTCGAAATAATTGTCGATTTCGTATTCTTACCGATGTGAATCATTTTTGTTCCTGTATCCGCTTGTTGATAATTATTTGTTACCGCAATTGAGTAAAACTCACCTACCGAATTATCTCCTTTTAAGATACAAGATGGATATTTCCATGTTACCGCAGAACCTGTTTCAACTTGCGTCCACGATACTTTTGCATTTTTCTCGCAAACTGCACGTTTTGTTACAAAGTTGAAAACTCCACCTTTTCCTTTATCATCACCAGGATACCAGTTTTGTACAGTAGAATATTTGATCTCAGCATCATCCATAATGATTAACTCAACCACAGCAGCGTGTAATTGGTTTTCATCACGCATTGGCGCTGTACAACCTTCTAAATACGAAACATAAGCACCTTCGTCCGCAATTAATAAAGTACGCTCAAACTGTCCTGTTCCTGCAGAGTTGATACGGAAATACGTTGATAATTCCATTGGACAACGAACACCTTTTGGAATATAACAGAATGATCCGTCCGAGAAAACTGCCGAGTTTAAAGCTGCATAAAAGTTATCTGTTGGCGGAACTACTTTACCAATGTATTTTTTCACCAATTCTGGATGTTCTTTAATTGCTTCCGAAATTGACATAAAAATAATTCCTTTTTCTGCTAATGTTTCGCGGAAAGTTGTTTTTACTGAAACTGAATCAAAAACCACATCAATCGCAACTCCAGACAAACGTTTTTGTTCATCTAAAGAAATTCCTAATTTCTCGAAAGTCTTTAATAATTCAGGATCAACTTCGTCTAAACTTGCTAATTCTTTCTTTGGTTTTGGAGCTGCATAATACTGAATAGCCTGAAAATCTGGCTTTTCGTAAGTTACGTTTGCCCATTCTGGTTCTTCCATTTTAACCCAAGCGCGGTAAGCTTCCAAACGCCATTCCGTCATCCACTCAGGCTCCTCTTTTTTGGCTGAAATAGCACGCACGATATCTTCATTCAATCCAACTGGGAATTCTTCATATTCCATTTCAGTCGTCCAACCAAACTCATATTGCTTTTGGCTAGCAAGATCTTCACGTAGATCGTCTTCTGTATATTTTGTGTTACTCATCTTATTATTTATAAAATGTATAGGTAAAATTAAACTGTAAAGGTTGCTGTTTATCAGCTTTATTTCCTAAAAATTTGAATTCTTTTAATCGTTGATTTTGATCTAAAATCACCTCAAATTGTGGTTGATTATTTTTCGAAATCTGATATTTATTTTGAGCAATTAATTTAATTTCTGACCAAGGTCCTTCTACCAAATTAATTTTTTCTGTTTTTTGCGCAACATCTGGTGTATATTCTTTTATTTTGAATGGCACCTGAAATGTCGAATTGCTATAACAAATCTTATTAATGTCTTGACCTAATGATTTTGTAATTCTACAATCGTGCATTAATCGATCTTCGAAACCAATTTTCTGCTCCATATAGGTTTTCTTCAACATCACATCTCCTTCTAACCAAATGATATCAAATAGTTTATTTCCGTTTTTGACATACATATTTTCTTGGTCATAAAAGAATTGATTTGTTTTTACTTCACTTCCTTTTCTTGCTATTGTTTCGGCAGAAATTACACCATCTTTGTACGTATAACTTACTTTAGTTGGTGTTGCAACCTCATCTGTCAATTCAAAATCAAGAAGATTTCCTGTCGCATCATAATTTGCTTTGTACGCAACTTTTTTGTTTGATGCATTGGTAATGGTGATTGTTTTGATTTTTGATTCGTCTAAATCCAACGCTTTTATAAAAGGTTTTACATTAAACAAACCGAAAAATAGTTGTTCTGAATAAGCTTTATTCAATTTTTTTGAAGATTCGGTTGGTTGAAAAACCATCAAATCTTTTCTACAATTGTATTTTGTCCAAAAGCAACAAAACCAATCAAAAACGTAACAAATAAAGCTATTTTTTTCATCTTAAACAGCAAAACTTTCTCCACAACCGCACGTGCGCGATGCATTTGGATTATTGAATACGAAACCTTTTCCATTCAATCCTCCTGAATATTCTAATGTCATTCCAACAAGGTATAAAAATGATTTTTTGTCAACCAAAATTCTTACGCCATTGTCGTCAAACAATTTGTCATCTGCACTTTGTTCTTTCGTAAACTCTAAATTATAGTTTAAACCTGAACATCCTCCACTCGTAACTCCTACACGAACAAAAGATTCTTCGATAGAAGTTCCTTCTTCTTGTAAAAGTGAAATTATTTTATTTTTTGCTGATTCTGAAACCTTAATCATTTGATTCTAATTTTATATTGCAAAGGTACTTATTTAAAATGACTTCAAATAATGAACGATATAAATATTAACAATCGCTTAAGTTATATTATTTATCGCCAACTTACAATTGGATCAAATTACTTCAATCCCAATTTGTTTCGTGTACGTTTCAATACTTTTTGTGCAACACCTCTTGCTTTCAATGCTCCATTTTCTAAAAATGCATCCAAAGTCACTTTATCATTCATCAATTCATCAAACTTAGTACGCGCATCAGCATATTTCTCTAAAATCAATTCGTATAAAGCCTGTTTTGCATGACCATATCCGTAACCTCCATTCAAATAATTTTGACGCATTTCCTCTATTTGTTCTGGCGTTGCCAATAATTTGTATAAAGCAAAAACATTGTCTGTATCTGGATTTTTTGGATCTTCTAATGGCGTTGAATCCGTTTCAATCGACATTACTTGCTTGCGCAATTGTTTTTCTGGTAAGAAAATATTGATGAAATTATTTCTTGATTTAGACATTTTGTTTCCATCAGTTCCTGGAATCAACATAATATTTTCGTCGATTGCAGCTTGTGGTAAAACAAAATTTTCTCCCATTTGGTGATTGAATTTTTCGGCAACACTACGTGTAATTTCTAAATGTTGCAATTGATCTTTCCCAACAGGTACAACTTCAGCATCATACAATAAAATATCCGCAGCCATCAAAATTGGATACGTAAATAATCCAGCATTTACATCTGCTAAATAATCTGCTTTATCCTTGAAAGAATGCGCTAAAGTAAGACGTTGAAATGGAAAGAAGTTCAATAAATACCATGTTAATTCTGTTGTTTCAGTCACATCAGATTGACGGTAAAAAACTACTTTCGAAGGATCTAAACCTAATGCCAGCCAAGTTGCAGCCACTTCGTACGTATTTTGTTTTAACACTTCCGCGTCTTTAATTTGCGTTAAAGCGTGTAAATCAGCAATAAAAATGAAAGAGTCATTTCCTTCTTTCTCCGTTAATTCGATTGCGGGAGAAATTGCTCCTAAAATATTTCCTAAGTGCGGAGTTCCAGTAGCTTGAACTCCTGTAAGTATTCTTGGCATTTGTTTAAAAATTTAAGGAACAAAGATAAACTTAATCAACGAAATGCACCAATTGTAACGAGAAGTTTATTTGAATTAATTGACAAGAATGACGAAAAACATATGGATCAACTAAAAAATCTTCCCAATTTGTCGAAATGGCCATGTGATTGTGCGACCTATTTTTCTAAAGAAAAGTGATTTCTTATGATAAACAACTTCACCTAAAAGAACATCTCCAGTTTCTGTTTTTATATTTTGACACACAGAAGGGTTTGTAAAAGTAAATTCTTTAATTCCAAAACTACCATATTCTAATGTATAAGAATCTTGGTTTTTCGGAACTTTTATTTTAAACTCACCATTTTCATTTGTATATACAATATTTTTCGAATTTTTAAGGTTCACAGGAATATCATATTCTGGAAAACCATTACCATCATTAATAATTCCTTGTACAATAATCGAATCATTCTCAGTTTGTGCTTTTATAATAGTTGAAAAGCTCAAAAATCCAACTAAAGAAGAAAGTTGTAACCATCTTTTGGATTGATTAGAAATAGATTTTGAAGCTTCGTATGAATTAAACTGTTCTAAATTTCTAGTTTTAATTTTTACACAAGCGGCAGGATTATCATTCAGAAAAGTTTTTAATTCTTTGAATGAATAATGATCCAAATCGTGAACACATTTTGAACAAACATCACAAAACTTTTGTTGTGCGTTTGTATCAGCCATTTCGTTCCAATTTTGATTACATTTTTTATCAATTTGTAGCTGCATAAAAATCTACTTTTCAATAAAATTAAACTTTTTTCGAAAATTTTTCAAACCTCAACCAACCTTTATGCAAAAAGATGAATCTATAAAGAAAAAAGATTCATTAACCTTAAATTATATTGATATGAGTAACAAAGCTTTTTTAGACATTCTTTTCGAAAATCGAAACAAAGAATATGGTGCGTATCAACTAAGACAAGTTGCAAGCCAAGATTTGATGAAGTCTCTTTTTGTAGGGATTGGTATTGTTGCATTAATTACTGGTGGAACTATTTATGCAAATAATAAAACAATGAATAATGAAATAACAAAAAAAGATGATGGTGTAATTGTTATTTTAGATAATGTGACTCCTCCTGATAAAAAAATAGAAGAAGTAACTCCTCCAAAAGAAGATCCACCGATGGAAGAAAAAACAATTCAATTGAAAACAGATCAGGCGAAACATATTATTCCGACTCCAACAGAGAGTCCGAAAGTTGAAGAAACTATAAAATCTGTTGACGAACTAAAAGGAAAAGATTTAGGCGTTTTTGATAGAAATGGTGATAAATCTAATGGACAAGTTGGTGGTGGAGAAGTAAGTGACGAAGGAAATAAAGTAGGTAAACAAAATACGGACATTCCAGAAGGTCCAAAAACTCCAGAACCTAAAAAACCTGATGTTGCAATTACAGCGAAAAATGCTGCAGTAATGGCAATTTATCCTGGTTGTGAAAGTGAGAGCAAAAAAGGAAATGCAGCTTTAACAAAATGTATGAGTGATAAAATCTCGAAAGAGTTAGGTGGAGAATTAAGTGATTTTGCCGAAACTGCTTCTCGAAATAATATTGGTTCAGCGATTGCAAAAATGCAATTTATTGTAAACAAAAATGGAGAAATCTCGCAAGTAAAACCATTAAGCGGAAGTAATCAAGATTTAGGGAAAGAAGCTAAATCTGCGTTAGAACGTATCAATAAACAAATTCTAAGAAAAGGTAAAAAAATAACGCCTGCAAAGTTAGAAGATGGTTCGGATGCAAATTTAATCTTTTCAATTCCTGTTAGATTTCAAACAAACGAATAATTAATAATACTTTTCTTTCTGAAACCATTGCATTCATTTTTTTGAGTGTGATGGTTTCTATTGTTTAAGAAATTGAATATCTATTCAGAAAAAGTTCTTTTAAATGCATATTTGTCGTATAAAATTTAAGTTTTAAGTCAATCTTAACACAATAAAATTGTAACTTCGTCGCGAATTATGAATAAGAATATTGTTTACGGATTGATTGGTTTCGGTTATTTTTTGATCGGAATTTTTACTTGGAAATATCAGTTTTTCATCATCAAATTAGATGAAACAAAAGCGATGTTATTGGGTATTTTATTTATTGTTTATGGCGCTTTTCGTGTTTATCGCGGTATAAAATCTTATAAAAATGATCAAAAAAATTAGTTTACTTTCACTTTCGGCCTTTCTTATTTTTTCTACTTTTAGTTGTAAAGACAAGGAAAAAACAACAAAAGCAGAACAAAAAACTGCTGTAAAGCGCGCTTTGCACGAATATGGAGATTTGGCAATGACGGTAGATCCAAGTTTTAAAAATTTGGCGCAGTCGTTGGCAGATATGTACATGGTTGATTATCCAGATGTGAAAATTACGATTAACGAAGAAATTGAAGAAAAAGCAATCAAAGATTTTTACGAAGGTAAAATTCCTGTTTTGATGGTAAGTAAACCGCTTACAAAAGCACAACAACAACATTTATTCGACAAAACAACAACCAAATATATTTCGTCTGTTATTGCTTTGGACGCTACAGTTTTTATTACTTCTGTTGATAATCCAATCAATTCTATTACGGTAAATAGTATTAAGGACAATTTATACAAAAAAGATCCGAAAATAACGTTTGTTTACGATCATCCAAACTCAGCGAATTTCAATACAATAAATGATAAACTGAAATTATCTGTAGAAAATGGAGCGAAAGTAACAGCGATGGGTGATGCTGAAAAAGTGATTGATTATGTGCAAAAAGATAAAACTGCAATCGGAATTATTGGATTGAATATTTTGAGTGACAAAGGAAATCCAAAAGTTGAAGAATATCTTAAAAAGGTAAAAATATTATCAATTGCAGATGATAAAGGAAATTTAGCATTGCCAACTATTCCGAATTTGAAATATGGTGTTTATCCTTTTTATCGTCAAATTTATATTTTGAAAAATGAAGTTGGTTTCGGAATTGGAGCTGGTTTCACAAGGTTTGCAGGTTCGCAACGTGGACAAAAAATTGTAACACGCGAAAGTCTTCAACCTTATTATATTTATAAACGTGAAGTTCAGATTAATAATATAGAACAACCCTTACAATAAAAACAGAAAACCTTCCGAAATGGAAGGTTTTTTTTGGTTATTGAAACGATTATTAAAATCGTAATTTATAAATTTTATAATCATCAATTTATGGTGAAAAATTCTTATATAATTCCTTTTCATTAATCAAATCTTGCTCCCCACGGATTTTGCAAATCGAAACCTAAACTAAATAACATTCCGTTCTTGCGACCATCAACTTGATAATCTGATAAACCAATATCGTAGGAAATTCCAGCTTTTAAAGAACCAACTTTAAACTTTAGGATTGGTGAAACAAACAACGGATTGCTATTTTTAGAATCCATTCCTTGCTTGTACCCTACTCCAATATCAACGCCTTGATTATTGTCTCCAAAACCAATATGCGACATCAAGTTTATATCCAAATGACGCTCCGAATTCGAGTTCAAATTATACACCAAAGAAGGTTCTAACGCAATTCCTTCGGAAACGTTCCATTTATATCCAACATTGAAATAATACCACGTTGGCAAAGGCTCTACATTGTTCACATAATACACATTTTGGCTTAACGGAATATCCAAAACCGACACTCCAGCGGAGAAACCAGCATATTTGAAAGATAATCCCAAATTCGCAAAATATGTAGAATATTTATCTTCTTGTAAAGCAGGGTCATTCGGATCTTCTGCGATAATTTTTGAATAATCAAAACGTTGCGAAACATTAGAAGCACCAACACCGAAAGAGAAAACATTGATTTCGTCTCCATCATAACTTCTATCATCAATAGGAATGTGATATGCTGCATTAATTCCGAAACCAGTCATTTTAACTGCCCCATTTCTATCGTTGAAAAATTGCATTCCCAACGCCAAACGATCTACAATAATTCCGTGAGCACTTACCGTTTGTGTACTTGGACTTTCAGGTAAATCGTCCCACTGATTGCGATGCGTTCCTGTTATAGAAATCACATTCGGGTCTTGTCCTGCGTACGAAGGATTAATTAACATTTTATCGCTCACCAAATAATGATTGTAAAACGGTAACCCTTGTTGTGCTTCTATTTTCGAAAGTGAAAATAGTGTTAATATGAATAGTGTTATTTTTTTCATAAATATTTTTCAATCAATTAATTGATTTTTCGTTTAACTAATATACTACCAGAATATAAAACTTGCAAATCATCTGATTGCTTCGAGAATTCTAACAAATACCAATATGTCCCATCTGCAACAGGTTTACCATTTAGCGTTCCGTCCCATTTTATAATATCTGTTCCTTCTTGTGTCAATATCTGTTTTCCGTACGGTCAAAAATAATCAATTTGTACGAATTTGATGTATCGGTAACTTTACCATCTTTTGTCATTGGTTGCCAAATATCATTAAAACCATCATTATTTGGTGTTACAACATTTGGTAAAGCAAGGTAAATAACATTTTTACGCTCCGAAACTCCACAATTATTCAATCTTACTCTTACTGTAAAATTATTATTTTTGATATTATCTGGAATAATTAATTCATTCTTTGTTTGCCAATCTACAATTACTTTTCCATCAGAATCAAACAACGCATATTCTAACTTTCCATTTCCTTTTGCAGAAACAATTATACTTTTTTCGTTGATTGTAATTTTATCAATTGTAGGCAATACTGAAAGAGAAACAACTAACGTTTTAACAATAGAACAACCCGATAATTTATCTTCAATTGTAATTTTATAATTACCTGCATCAAGCTCAAAAATATATGTTCCTAAAATTCTAGTTCCATCTTCTTTTTCTACCTCATAATAATACTTATCGTAATCTGTTTGAGTTGTAAAATCTAAATTGTACAAGTCTCCTGAACAAACTTCTCCCGTTGGTGAAACTGTTATTGTTGGCAAAGTATTTATTTTGTAATAAAACTTAATCGTTGCAATACCACAATAATTTGGATCATCAAAATTAATATTCACAAAACCTTCTTCTGAATTAAATTGATTATAAATTTCGTCAACTGATGATTTAGAAACCAATGTTGGATATTGCGATTTGATGTAATCTAAAATTGCTTTAATTTGATTTTTTGCATTTTCATCTTCACCTTCACAGTAAACAATTTCGTTTGTAAATGTATAAGTTTCATCGACAATTAAATCAGGTTTTTTATTGACAGTTAAATCTACATTCATTGAACATGTATCACTCAATCTATTTTTAAATTCTACGGAAATATTCAAAGAAGTATTTCCACCAAAATCTAATTCTCTTTGAACAGGATTTCCTCTTATATATTCTACTCCTTCAATATAAATTTTATAATCAAATACATTTGATCCGAAATTATCTCTCAATAAATTATCATCAATTGTTAAGGTTTCTCCTTCGCAAAATTCATCTGAATATATTTCAGATGCTACATTTGGTTGGTTAACTGTTTTTACAATCAATTCCATTTGTTCTGATAGACAACTTTCACCAACTTTCCTTACTTTAAAAACTAATGTTTGATTAGAATTCGCACCAACAATAACTGGTGAAAATGGTGTTCCATCTAAATTAATAATATCAAAATCTGCAATGTTTAAAATTCCAAATTCATCTTTAATGTGTTCTTTTATTTTATCTACTTCAAAAGTATAGTCTTGTGTCACACCTAAACAACCAGGATTGAATAAAACTTCAAAAGATTTTGTAGGAATAGAAGAAGCATTTAACGTAATTTTCAACGGAACTGTAGATTCACAAAAACCAGCTTTATTTCCGTTGATTGATAAATTAAAATCTGTTTGAGTAGCCGTTCTTATAATTAAATCGTATAAACTCTGTAATTGCAATTCGGTATAACTTGTGCCATTGTAATTTAAATCTAAAGTTACTGAATTATCATTTTTTTTCACCTCATTCATCATCTTCTGGAATTCAGAAAAATAAAAATCACTTCTGCAAAAAGTTAAAGTCAAATTATCCAAATCTACATTTGTTTTTTTTCTTAACTGTAAACTCTACAATATTACTTGTACAAGATGCATCAGAACGATCTTCAATCTGAACATTAAACTTAGCTTCATTCCCAATAAAATTATAAGGTGTTGTTGGCATATTCACTAAACGATAAATAGTTGAGTCAACTCCTAAAGCAGTTAAAATTTCAGCTTCTGATAAAATTTCAGTATTACAAACTTCTGCAAATTTTCCAGAAGGTAAAATAGGATTTGAGTTAATTAGCTTAAATTCAACTTCTCTTGAAAATAAATCTATAGAACAGAACTCAGCACCAATATATTTTAATTTGATTCTATAATTATTAGAATTATTTAAAGGAATATTTCCATTAACAATTGCGTCATCAACATATACTTCATAATCTGCATATTTAGAGGAATTAATAGATGGAGATATTCTACTAATTAAATCCTCTTTTAAAAAAGTTATTGACGTAGCACAATATTGTTCTGTTTTGTTTTGAACTGTATAAATCAACTCTGGAATAAATTTGAATTTTATAGATTTATAGATATAAACTAATTTATTAGAATTATCATAAACTCTGGCATACAAAATTTGTTCTATTCCGTTAATATAGCTGATATTATCATTTGTAGATGTATTATCTGGTTTATAAAATTCTATATTCCCAACATTTATACTTGGGTCTGAAACTCTAATATCATTTATAATTTTGGTCTTCACATCTGATAATAAATAATCATCTGTATAACAATGGTTATCAAAAACAAGATTATCTACTGTTTTAGCTCCACTAATTGTTAACTCTAAAATTGGATTATCTGTACCATAAATTGCTATTACAATAATTTCTCCTTCTTTTAACTTACTTCCATTTTCAAAAGCACTTACAAAACCATCTGTAGAATTTGATATACAATCATTTAATTTACCACCCTTTAAACCCTTCTCTTTTGTTATGTTACTATAAACAGCTCTAATTGGATTTATAGTTGTATATTCATTAGAACTTGAACCTGTTCTTACAAAAATATCATTAGGATTCGAATTTTTCGAAAGTCTCCATAACATAAAATGGAATTTATCAATATTTCCTTTCAATGTAAATTCAAAATCCATATCATTCGGTGCTACGTAATAATAAAAATTATAATAGCCAGTTGTATGGAACTCACAATTCATTAAACGTGGAACAAAAGAATTTACACTTTCGTTAGGTAATGTTATTCCAGAAGTTACTATATCATTAATTTTATTTATTAAAGGATGTGTAATCTTCCCTAAAAA